>SLCE01000010.1 GCA_007125985.1 Ectothiorhodospiraceae bacterium
CACTGTTGTCGTCAGCCGGAGCCGGCCTGTACTCGAGGCCTGTCCCACCGTTTCCAGTCGAAATTCCAGCGGGGTTACCTGACAGCATGCGTGCCAAGTTGCTCAGCGGTATCCGGGGTGAGCCATGAAGGGCTTGCTCGTCATCTCCAATGCGATTGATTACATCACCCGCCGCCTGGGGCAGGCCATGGGCTGGGTTGCCGTGGCGCTGGTGTTGCTCGGGGTGATCAATGTGGTGGGCCGCTATCTCGGCGCCCGCATCGGGGTGCAGCTGGGGAGCAATATGCTGCTGGAGGCCCAGACGTACGCCTACAACCTTATGTTCCTGCTGGGAGCATCCTATGTGCTGCAGCGGGATGGGCATATTCGGGTGGATATCCTTTATTCCCGGTTCAGTGATCGCACCAGGGCGTGGATCGATATCTTCGGAGCCTGGCTGTTCCTGATCCCGTTCTGTGCCCTGGGCATCTATTTCAGCATCAACTACGTCGGACGGTCCTGGAGCACGATGGAGATGAGCCCCAATCCGGGAGGCCTGCCACGTTACCCCATCAAGACCATGATCATTGTTGGTTTTGCCCTGCTGATGCTTCAGGGGGTCAGCGAGTTCATCAAGCGAGTGGCCTGGTTGCGCGGAGTCCCGGGGGCGCAGGGGCCGGGCGGAGCTAATCCGGACGCGGCGCCACGACCGGAGGCCGTGTAATGGAGTATCTCGCACTCTGGATGTTCGTGGTGCTGCTGCTGTTCATGCTCAGCGGCTATCCGGTGGCGTTCTGCCTTGGCGCTACAGCGGTGCTGTTCACGCTGATCGGCAGTGATCTGTTGCCCAACCTGGGTATATCCCTCCCTTGGGATCCCCTGTTCCGCACCACACGCCTCAACATCCTGCCGCAGCGTATCTTCGGCTCGGTCATGGACAACTACACGCTGGTGGCGGTGCCGTTCTTTGTGTTCATGGGTGTCATGCTGGAGAAGTCCGGTCTGGCGGAGGATCTGCTCAAGACCATGGGACGGCTGTTCGGACAGATGCGCGGCGGTCTGGCCATTTCGGTGGTGGCAGTCGGGGCGTTGTTGGCCGCGTCCACCGGCGTGGTGGGTGCCTCTGTGGTGACCATGGCCGTGCTCGCCCTGCCCGTGATGATGAAATACGGCTATGACAAGGGCCTGGCCAGTGGGGTGATTGCCTCCAGCGGCACCCTTGGGCAGATCATTCCGCCCAGCATCGTGCTGATCATTCTGGGCGACCAGATGGGCGTCAATGTGGGGGACCTGTTCCTCGGCGCCCTGGTGCCGGGGCTGGTGCTGGCAAGCCTGTATATCATCTACGTCGCGGGGTTCGCCTTCCTGAAGCCGTCGGCGGCGCCAGCACTGCCCAAGCATTCTGATGATTTTGTCGTGCAGAATCTCGCCCTCGCGGTACTGCGCAGCCTGTTGCCGCCGCTGGCGTTGGTGGGGGTGGTGCTGGGCACCATCTTCATGGGCGTTGCCTCGCCGACGGAGGCCGGGGCAATGGGGGCGGCTGGCGCAACCCTACTGGCATTGATGAACCGACGGCTGAATCTCACCAGTTTGCGCGCCTGCACCGAAACCACGGTCCGGCTCACAGCCATGGTGTTCATCATTCTGGTGGGGGCCACGGCTTTCGCCATGGTGTTCAATGCGTTAGGCGGTCACTGGTTAGTGGAGGATTTCCTGCTTGGTATTCCGGGCGGGGAGTTGGGCTTTCTGTTCTTCGTGATGCTCACCATTTTTATCTTGGGCTTCTTCCTCGATTTCATCGAGATCACCTTCATCGTGGTGCCGCTGATTGCTCCCATCGCTATCACGCTCGGCTTTGATCCGATCTGGTTTGGCGTACTCATTGCCATGAACCTGCAGGCTTCTTTCCTGACGCCGCCGTTCGGCTTCTCGCTGTTCTACCTGCGTGGGGCCGCACCGGCATCCATTCGCACCATGGATATCTACCGGGGTATCATTCCGTTTATCATCATTCAGCTCGTGATGTTGATTGTGATCGTGGCGTTCCCGGGGCTGGTGCTCTGGCTGCCCGGTGTGTCGCCAAACTAGGCTGAATGTTAACGGCGCAAAGAAAAAGGCAGCCATGAGGCTGCCTTTTTCGTGGCCTGCGGTGGGTTCCCGTATTAGGAATCCACGTCTTCGTAGATGAAGTTCTCGTAGGCATGGGTGGTCTGCCGCGTCCAGCTACGCACCTTGGTGCGGAACGCGTCCCATTCCTCGTAGATCTTCGCGTACATGTCGTCACGCATATCTTCTTCGTGCACTTCCTGGGCGCCCCCGTAGAAGGCTTGCAGCACTTCCCTGGGGAACTGGCGGACCTCAATGCCGTGCTCCGTCTGAAGTTTTTCCAGCGCGGCGGGGTTCCGCACGTTGTAGCGTGCGGCCATCCAGCTGTTGGCTTCATAACTGGCGGCCTTGATCATTGCCTGAATGTCTGCCGGGAACTCGGCCCAGGTGTCCTCATTGAAGTAGAAGCCCAGCATGGCGCTGGTTTCTGCCCAGCTGGGCATATACAGGTACTTGGCCACCCGATGCATACCCAGGGTCATGTCATCGTCCGGACCGACCCACTCGGCTGCGTCCAGCGCGCCGCGCTCCATGGCGGTGAACACCTCGCCGCCCGGCAACTGCTGGATGTTGACGCCGGCCTTGGCCATCACGCGTCCGCCATGGCCCGGGAAGCGCATGCGCAGACCGCGCAGGTCTGACACCGAGTTGATTTCCTTGTTGAACCAGCCGCCGGTTTGGGCGCCGGTGTTGCCGCCCGGGAAGGCGATCAGGTTATCGCGGGCGTTGAGCTCGTCCCACAGTTCCTGGCCACCGCCGTGGATCATCCATGCGTTCTGCTCATGCAGGGTCATGCCAAAGGGCATGGCGGTGTAGAAGCCGTGCGCCGGTGACTGGCCGATGAAGTAATAGGGCGCGGTGTGGCAGGCCTCAAAGGCACCGCTGGAGACCGCGTCATAGACTTCCAACGGCCCGACCTGGGCGCCACCCGGATAGGTGGTGACCTGCACATCGCCGTCCGTCATTTCGCCGACACGCTGGGCGAAATACTCCGCGGTGCCGTACAGGTTGGTCAGCGCCGCAGGCCACGATGTCACCATTTCGATACGGAACCGCCGGTTACGGGCAATAACGTTGGGAGAAAAGGTTGTGCTTGCTGCCACGGCGCCTGCTGCGGCGCCGGTGAGAAAACCCCGACGTTTCATGGATGCTACCCCTCTGTTTTTTCTGGGTACAACGCGTTTGAGAGAGTCACCCGACTGCCGCTAAGCGGCGGCTCCATCGCGGCGACCTGCAGAAATTGTGACATTGCTGCAGCCGAGAAGCCATCCACCCCTGTCTGGTCCTTCTGCTTTCGCTTGAAAATGTAATTTCTTGCAAAAATATAAAAGTTTTGTATAAGTACTGTATCGCTTATGGCGGTATGCCTTGTACAACGATCCGGGCCGGTGGCGCGGCCCTCTCTGGAGGGAATGACGGTGAAGCGACAGTTGATTGCATTGCTTGCACTGGTGGCCGCGGTTGCGCTGCTCACCGGGTGTTTCAGCAGCAGTAGTAGTAGCAACCGCACGGGGCCGACGGCCAACGTCCGGGTTCTCCATGCATCAGAGGATGCGCCGGCGGTGGACGTCTATGTCCTTGGTGATCTGGCGGTGGAGAACCTGGGTTTCGGTGAAGCCACGTCGTTTACATCGGTTCCGGTGGGGCAGCTTGGAATTGATGTACGTCCTGCCGGCGCTGACGCGGACTCGGAGCCCGTGCTCACAGAGGCGGTGGTTCCCAGCGAAGGGGGCTTTTACACCCTGGTGGCCTACGGTCGTCTGGATGATGATTCCCTGGAATTGCTGGTGATCAATGATCTGCAGGAACAGCCGGCGGAAGACCAGGTCCGGTTGTTCGTGTTCCACGGTGCCCCGGGTGTCGGCGCGGTGGACGTCTATCTCGGAACGGGTGATGAGTTGGGTTCTCCCGCTTTGACCGGTTTCGAGCCGAAGGACTCGACGGACGGCTATCTGGAAGTGCCGGCCGATGACTACCGTATCCGGATCACGCCGGCCGACTCAGACACCGTGGCCTACGATTCGGGCGTTGTGCCGTTGCAGGCGGGGCTGTCGTACTTCGTCGCCGCCCTGGACCGGGAGTCCGGCTTCGCGCCGGCCTCCACGGTGGCGCTGTTGAATGACCCGGCGTTTGTTGCACTGGAAGATCAGAGGGTGCGGGTGCGGGCGATGCACTTGTCGCCGGATGCGCCGGACGTGGATGTGCTTGTCAATGGCGAGGTCGTGCTGAGCGAATTCGCCTTCCGTGACGTGAGTGACTATCTGACTGTATTGGCCGGAAGTTACACAGTGGCTGTGGCCGCCGCCGGTAGCACGACCGCGGTTGACGAACTGGACGCGGATCTTGAGGCTGGCGCGGCCTACAGTGTGTTGGCCACCGGCCTGCTGGGTGGGGACGGCGATCAGTCTTTCGCGTTGCGTCCCATCGTGGATGAAACCGTGGCGGATCCGGAGAATGCTCTGCTGCGCGTGATTCATGCATCCCCGGACGCGCCGGCCGTGGATGTCCTCGCGAACGGGGACGTGGTCGACGGTTTGACGAACGTTCCGTTCTTCACCGTGTCCGACTACCTGTCACTTCCCGGTGGCACCTACGATTTTGCCGTTAACGTAGCCGGTACTGATACGACCGCGCTGGATCTGAGCGGCACTGAACTGGAAAACGGGAAGATTTACACGGTGATCGCGGTCGACACGCTTGAAAATCTCGACGCGGAAGTCGTCGTGGACTGAACTGCATCACCGGATTTTGAACGCGTATGATCGGGGTAGACTGCAAGTCTGCCCCGCTTTTTTCGGTAAGCAGAGGAGGAAAGCAATGTCCCGCCATTTCGAACAGACGGACGGGCTGTGCGAGAACCCGGATCCAGAAACGAAACAGTACGTGTTCAACCAGACGATGATGCGCATCAAGGACCCCAGGCGCACCCTGGATTTCTATACCCGCGGATTCGGCATGCGACTGATCCGCAAGCTGGATTTCCCGGAGATGAAGTTCACGCTTTATTTCCTCGGCATGGTGGATGACGAGACAGCGAAGCACGTGCCTGAAGATGACGCCGAGCGGACACAGTATACCTTCCACCAGCCCGCGATGCTGGAACTGACCCATAACTGGGGCACGGAAGATGATCCCGAATTCAGCTACCACAACGGCAACGATCAGCCCCAGGGCTTTGGCCATATCGGCTTTGATGTGCCAGACGTGTACAAGGCCTGCGAGCGGTTGAATGCCATGGGCGCTGAGTTCGTCAAGCGCCCGGATGACGGCAAGATGAAAGGCATCGCCTTCGTCAAGGACCCGGATGGCTACTGGGTGGAGCTGTTCGAATCCGGCAAAACGGGCGCCTTCGGCAGTTGATGCAATTGATGTATGGGGGCGGCCTTGGTCCGCCCCCGCTTACATTCCTTAAGCCACCGCCAGGCTTCCCATCCGCGACCGGCGCCGTTTCCCGATGCGCTGCCACACTTTTTCGTGAAAGAAATAGGCCACGGTGTTGGCCATGGGCTCTACCAGAGCCACGGCGCCGCCTAGCGCCATGCTGCCCGTGATGGCATAGACCACCCCAAAAGCCACAGCCATGTGGGTGATACCGAAAGTCACGGTCTTGGCCAGCGTTTCCTGTTTGTGGAACATGGTCGCCCCCCCTCTGGTTTGACTACTGTTGATACCAACTATCCCATCTCAGCCCTTAAAGATGAAATTGAAAATCACTCTCATTTGCATAGGGGGCGCTGATAGTGCATCCGATACGCATTCCGTTGGACGTTGCTGGTGTCGTGTGGTACCACGAGAGGGTGGGGCAGCCTGACAGCGCCCGATGCTGGCACCTGTCCCGCATCCGATCGGGGATAAGCTTTCCGATGTCCAGGGAAATTAAGGAGTTATGTTATGAACAAGAAACTGTTGGCGGCTGTGGCGCTCGGCGCTCTGTGGTCCGTTTCCGCGCATGCCGAAAACACCGGCTGCGGACTGGGCTCTATGGTCTGGGAGGGGCAGTCTGGTGTTGCTCCGCAGGTGCTGGCCGTGACCACCAATGGCACCTCCGGTAACCAGACCTTCGGCATCACCTCCGGTACCCTGGGCTGCACCCAGGACGGTGTGGTGCGTTCCAGTGCTCAACTGAGCATGTATACGGGCTCCAACATGGACTCCATTGCACGTGACATGTCTGTCGGTCAGGGCGAATCCCTGGAAGTGCTGGCAGAGCTGATGGGGGTCGAGGCCGAAGACCGGCCGGCTTTCTATGCCGCTCTGCAGCAGAATTATGCGAGCATTTTCTCTTCGTCCGACGTGACCGCCGAACAGGTGATTTCCAGCATCGATGCAACCCTGCGTGATGATGCGCAGCTGGCTCGATACGCCGCCTGATCCGATGTGATCGCTAGTGACACAACGGCCGTACCTGCAAGGGGCGGCCGTTTTTCTGGGCCCCGTGCATGTCCCTCAGCGTTAGATTGTTCCCACTCGCCTTGCTGCCCCTGGCAGCCAGCGTTTCCGCCGGCGAAGCCTATCTCGACGAATTGCTGCAGCGGGCACAGAGCCAGGAGCTGGCGGAGACCCGCGCCTGGCAGGATTTGCTTCACTACGACGACCGCCGCTGGCTTTCCGGCCGGCGCAGTGGCACCCGGGCACCGGAGTTTTTCCTGCACAACGATGGCTGGCGTGACCCGGCAGCGGAACTGCAGGCAACCCTGGCCGCCTTCATGGAGCCGGCCGATGCCGGGGCGGACGACCCCGAGTGGCAGCACCCCCAATGCGCCTTTCCGGCCCGCTATCACTGGCTGCAGCAGCAGCTGGACATTGATACGCAGCGTCTGCCGGAGCCCGACTGCGCCCTGTTCCAGGAATGGTATGAGGCCATCAACCCCGGGGTGATCACCCTGGTGTTTGCGGATGCCTACCTGAATAACCCGGCCTCGATGTACGGCCACACCCTGTTGCGGGTCGATCCGCCCGGTCAGGAGGACGGCAGCCGCCTGCTGTCCTACGTGATCAATCACGCCGCGGCCACCACCGAAACCAGTGGCGTGGTGTTCGCGGCACGGGGCCTGACCGGGGGGTATCCGGGCCTGTTCTCGATCATGCCTTACTATGAGAAGGTGCAGGAATACAGCCACCTGGAGAACCGGGATCTCTGGGAGTACGAGCTGGGTCTGGATCAGGATGAAGTGGACCAGCTCATGCGCCATGTGTGGGAGCTGCGCGGAATCCCGTTCCCTTATTACTTCCTGCATCAGAACTGCTCCTACCGGCTGCTGAAGTTGTTGGAGGTGGCGCAACCGGGCCTGGAGCTGAGTGAGCGCTTCAACTGGTGGGCCACCCCCACCGATACGGTGCGCGTGGCCCTGGAGCCGGAAGGCATGCATACCGGTACGGTCTACCGGCCCTCCAGCCGCACCCGCCTGGAGCATCAGTTGGCACAA
>SLCE01000148.1 GCA_007125985.1 Ectothiorhodospiraceae bacterium
ACGCGGCGTGGAACTGCTTTCCACCGGCGGCACCGCCCGTGCCCTGCGCGAGGCCGGTCTCACCGTTAAGGATGTGTCGGACGTGACCGGTTTCCCCGAGATCATGGCCGGGCGCGTGAAGACGCTGCACCCGCTGGTTCACGGCGGCTTGCTGGGGCGCCGGGGCACCGACGAGGGCGTCATGGAACAACACGGCATCCAGCCCATCGACCTGCTGGCGGTGAACCTCTACCCGTTCCAGCAGACGGTGGCGAAGCCGGACTGCGGCTTCGAGGACGCCGTCGAGAACATCGATATCGGTGGTCCGGCCATGGTGCGTGCGGCGGCCAAGAACCATGACGGTGTCGCTGTGCTCACCGATCCGGCGGATTACGACCGTGTGTTGGCGCAACTGGCCGAACAGGACGGAACCGACTTCGACCTGCGGCTTGATCTGGCCACCCGCGCCTTCGAGCACACCGCTGCCTACGACGGTGCCATTGCCAGCCACTTGGGCAGCCTGAACGCCGAGCGCAAGCCGGAGGGGTATCCGCGCACCCTGAACCTGCAGTTCCACAAGGCGCAGGACATGCGCTATGGGGAAAACCCGCATCAGAACGCTGCCTTTTACCGGGAGCGCTACCCGGCCGAGCCCTCCGTGGCCACCGCCCGGCAGCTCCAGGGCAAGGAACTGAGCTTCAACAACGTAGCCGATACCGATGCGGCGCTGGAATGCGTGAAGAGCTTCAGCGCCCCGGCCTGCGTCATCGTCAAGCATGCCAACCCCTGCGGGGTGGCCGAGGGCAGCAGTCTGCTGGATGCCTACGAGCGCGCCTTCGTCTGCGACCCCACCTCCGCCTTTGGCGGCATCATCGCTTTCAACCGGAAGCTGGACCAGGCCACGGCCCAGGCCATCATCGACCGTCAGTTCGTCGAGGTGATCATTGCGCCCGAGGCTGAAGCCGGTGCAGTGGAGGCCGTGGCGGCGAAAAAGAATGTGCGCCTGCTGGTCTGCGGCCAGTGGGATGCCGCGCGTAAGGGCCAATTGGATTACAAGCGCGTCAACGGCGGCTTGTTGGTACAGGATTCCGACATTGCCCGGGTGGCCGACAGCGAACTGCGCGTGGTTACCAGGCGTCAGCCCACTAAGCAGGAGTTGCGTGACCTGCGCTTCGTCTGGGAGGTGGCGCGCTACGTGAAATCCAATGCCATCGTCTACGGCCGTGACGGTCAGACCGTGGGCATCGGTGCGGGGCAGATGTCCCGTGTCTGGAGCGCGCGCATCGCCCGTGAGAAGGCGCTGGACGCCGGTCTGCAGGTGCAGGGCGCGGTCATGGCCTCCGATGCGTTCTTCCCGTTCCGTGACGGCATCGACCAGGCGGCCGAGGCTGGTATTGCGGCGGTCATCCAGCCGGGCGGCTCGATTCGCGACGAGGAAGTGATCACCGCCGCCGACGAGCACGGCATGGCCATGGTGTTCACCGGCATGCGCCACTTCCGCCACTGATTCGCCCCGGAGTATGAACGGCCGATATCGTGCCGCCCGCGTCGGGTGCTTCGAGCCGGAGGGGATATCCACCACGATCAACCGAGGACGACCATATGAAGGTACTGATCATCGGCGGCGGTGGCCGCGAGCACGCGCTGGCCTGGTCGGCCGCCCGTTCGTCGCGGGTTGAGCACGTCTTCGTTGCTCCCGGCAATGCCGGGACGGCGCTTGAACCCAAATGCGAGAACATCGCTATCGCCGTGGACGACAGCGCCGCCCTCGTCGCCTTTGCCAAGGACAATGTGGTGGACCTCACCATCGTGGGCCCCGAGCAGCCGCTGGTCATGGGTGTGGTGGATGCCTTCCGCGATGCCGGTCTGGCCTGCTTCGGCCCCAGCAAGGGTGCTGCGCAGTTGGAGGGCTCCAAGTCCTTCACCAAGGATTTCCTGGCCCGACACCGGATTCCCACCGCGGCCTACGGCACGTTCACCGACGCCGAAGAGGCCCGCGCCTACGTGAAAGCCCAGGGTGCGCCCATCGTGGTCAAGGCCGACGGCCTGGCCGCCGGCAAGGGCGTGGTCGTGGCGCAGACCGTGGACGAGGCACTGGCGGCCGTGGACAGCATGCTGGAGCAGAACGCCTTTGGCGATGCCGGCGCCCGCGTGGTGGTGGAGGAATTCCTGCAGGGCGAGGAGGCCAGCTTCATCGTCATGGTGGACGGCGAGCATATCCTGCCCCTTGCCAGCTCCCAGGATCACAAGGCCCGGGACGAGGGCGATCGCGGCCCCAACACCGGCGGCATGGGCGCCTATTCCCCGGCCCCCGTGCTCACCCCGGAGGTGCACGAGCGCGCCCTGCGCGAGGTGATCGAGCCCACCGTGCGCGGCATGGCCGCCGAGGGCAACCGCTACACCGGCTTTCTCTATGCGGGTTTGATGATCGCGCCGGACGGTACCCCCAAGGTGCTGGAGTTCAACTGCCGCATGGGCGACCCGGAAACCCAGCCCATCCTGCTGCGGCTGGAATCCGACATTACCGAACTGTGCCAGGCCGCGCTGGACGGTCGCCTGAATGAGGTGGACTGCCAGTGGTCGCCCAAGGTCAGCCTGGGTGTGGTGCTCGCCGCCGGCGGCTACCCGGGCGGCTATCGCAAGGGCGACGTCATCGAGGGCCTGCCGCGGCAGGAAAAGCCCGGCACCAAGGTGTTCCACGCCGGCACCGCCGCCGATGACCAGGGCCGCGTGGTGACCAGCGGCGGACGGGTGCTATGTGCCTGCGCGCTGGGCGATTCCGTCACGGAAGCGCAGCAAAACGCCTACGCGCTAGTGGACACCATTCACTGGGACGGGATGTTCTGCCGCCGCGACATCGGCTACCGGGCCGTGGCCCGCGAGCAGGGTTAAGCCATTAACCCATCTGGGGTAACCCGGGTACCCGTCCCAGGGATGGGGCTGTAGTGTGTCTGGCTTGGGAGGGGTATTCAGGGAGGACCCACGCATGCCAGGCCATCATTCCATTCAGGCACTGACTCGTCTGTTTCTTGCCGATGGCCTCGCTGGCCTCGGGCTGCTGCTTTCCGGCTGTCTTGAAGGCGGAAGCAGTAGTGGCGATCTCGACCTTTCCCGGGCGCCGGAGGTGGAGGGAAGCCGGGTTGCCGTGATTCACGGGTTTGGCGACCTTGTCTGCTTTGCTGGTCAGCGCTTCCCACCTGCACGCATTTCCGGCAAGCTTTGCCGGGTCATTAAACACAGGGAGCAGGTGTCGTGGAACTGAGTACCGTGATCGTCATCGGCGTGCTGGTGCTGCTGGGGTTTTACCTGGTCAGCACCTACAACCGGTTGGTGCGGCTGCGCAACCAGGTGCGCAACGGCTGGCGCCAGATTGACGTGCAGCTGAAGCGCCGCCATGACTTAATCCCCAACCTGGTGGAAACGGTCAAGGATTACATGGCCTATGAGCAGGAAACCTTGCGGCAGGTCATCGAGGCCCGCAGCCGTGCCGTGGCCACGGAAGGCAAGGGGCCTGAAGAGGCTCTGCCGGCGGAGCAGATGCTGAGCGGGGCGCTGGGCAAGCTGTTCGCCCTGATGGAAAACTACCCTGACCTGAAGGCCAACGAGAACGTATCGCGGCTGATGGAGGAGTTGAGCAGTACGGAAAACCGCATCGCCTTCTCGCGCCAGCACTATAACGACAGCGTCATGGCCAAGAACACGGCGGTGGAATCCTTCCCGTCCAACCTGGTGGCGCGCCTGTTCGGCTTCCGCCACGCCGCCTACTTCGAGATCGACACCCAGGAACGCGCGGTGCCCAAGGTGTCGCTGCGCTGATCGCGGGAGCCTGAGGCATGGCCGAGCGCGTTCCCTGCCCTGATTGCGGCGCAGACAACCGGGCCGGAGCCACCACCTGCCGCCTGTGCGGAGATCCGATGAATGCCACCGCTGCGGCGAAGCCGGCGGTGCAGCGCAAGCTGCTGCGCCGGACCGACTTTGTTGCCGCCGCTGAAGCCAATCGGAAGGCCACCACACGGCTGGTGCTGCTGCTGCTCGCCATCGGGGCCACCCTTGGCTATGTCCTGGGCTGGAACCTGGAAATCTTTATCGGCGACGCGCTGGTGGTGACCGACAGTTACCGTGCCTATCAGCAGCCCGGGCATGACAGCATCTGGTTTCTCAGCAGTTGGGGAATCTGGGCGGCGTCCATCATCCTCGTGCTCAGCGTGATCTGGACCCTGATCGCGCTGCGTCAGGGGGATCGCATCGTGTTGCGGATCACCGGTGCCCGGCCCGTGACAGTGGAGCAGGAACCGGTGCTGCACAATGTGGTGGAGGAAATGGCCATTGCCGCCGGCATTCCGAAGCCACAGGTGGTGGTGATCGAAACCGAGGCCCTGAACGCCTTCGCCACCGGTCTGTCCACCCGGCGCAGTGCCGTGGGCGTGACCCGTGGGCTGCTGGATGCACTGGACCGCGACGAGTTGCAGGGAGTGATCGGTCACGAGCTCGGGCATATCGTGAACCTGGACATGCGCTACGCCACGGCGGTCAGCACCCTGGTGGGGCTGATCGCGCTGGTGGCGGATGCCGCCTGGCGGGTGGCGTACGTGGGCGGCCGTGCCGGCGCGGCTCGCCGCGTGGGTGGGCGTTCCGGTGGCCGGGGTGGCGGCGGAGGTGCCGCCGTGGCCATCCTGATTCTTTTCCTGGTGGCGGCGCTGGCGCCGGTATTCGCCAAACTGGTGCAGATGGCGGTGTCGCGGCAACGGGAGTTTCTGGCGGATGCCACCAGTGTGCGCCTGACCCGCAACCCCCAGGGTCTGATGTCGGCCCTGGAGAAACTGTCGAAGCAGGCCGCACCGTTTCCGGGCGCCAACCGGGCAACCCAGCATCTGTTCATCGTCAACCCCTTCAAGCACTTTCCGGAGAAGGCCAGCCGGCTGATGGCGACCCACCCTCCGCTGGACGCGCGCATCCGCCGACTGGGGAATCTGGGTGGGTGAGGTTTGCACCCGCATGTCTTAAAGTAAACGGGCTTCGAGACGGCCGGCGGGAACGAGGAGTACCCGCCGGCCTGTTTGCAGCGGCTGTTTGGCGGGCGGTGGCTCCGTCGCTAACGGCCGACTGCGGAAGCCTACTCCAGACTGTCGGCGAGAGGGACCTCGCCGACAAGCCTACACGGACGTATTCACGGCGTGTCTGGAGCAGGCTTCCGCAGTCGGTCTTTCGAAGCCCCGATTTTTGCCACCAAGCCCCTCAACTCCAACGCAAGTCCCCGTTATACTGAACCGCTTTACGTTCACGACTGGATAGTCATCCCATGCGAGCCATCAGCAAGTCCCACAAGCTGGCCGACGTTTGTTACGACATCCGCGGGCCGGTGTTGGAAGAGGCCAAGCGTCTGGAGGACGAAGGCCATCGGATCATGAAGCTGAACATCGGCAATCCCGCGCCGTTCGGCTTTGAGGCCCCCGACGAGATCCTGCAGGACGTGATCTACAACCTGCCGACCGCACAGGGCTATTCCGACGCCAAGGGCATCTTCTCGGCGCGCAAGGCGATTCAGCAGCAATGGCAGCAGCGCGGCGTGCGCGACGTGAGTCTGGACGACATCTTCCTGGGCAATGGCGTCAGCGAACTCATTGTCATGGCCATGCAGGGCTTGCTGAACAACGGCGACGAGATGTTGATCCCGGCGCCGGATTACCCGCTGTGGACCGCCGCTGTCAGCCTCTCCGGCGGCCGGCCGGTACACTACCACTGCGATGAGGCGCAGGACTGGCAGCCGGATCTGGCCGACATGGAGGCCAAGATCACCGAGCGCACCCGGGGTATTGTTGTCATCAACCCCAACAACCCCACCGGGGCGGTCTACAGCCGGCAGGTGCTGGAGCAGATAGTCGAACTGGCGCGTCAGCACGATCTGATTCTGTTTGTGGACGAGATCTACGACAAGATCCTGTATGACGACGCACAGCATGTGTCCATGGCCACGCTGTCGGACGATGTGCTGACGATCACCTTCAGTGGCCTGTCCAAGGTCTACCGGGTAGCAGGTTTTCGTTCCGGCTGGATGAGTATCACCGGACCCAAGGATCACGCGCAGGACTACATCGAGGGCTTGAGCATTCTGGCGTCCATGCGCCTGTGTGCCAACGTGCCGGCGCAGCATGCCATTCAGACGGCGCTGGGTGGCTACCAGAGCATCAATGATCTGATCGTGCTCGGCGGGCGTCTGCATGATCAGCGGCAGATGGCCTACGAGATGCTCAACGAGATCCCCGGTGTCAGCTGCATGAAACCGCAGGGCGCGCTGTATTGTTTCCCCCGGCTGGATCCCGATATCTACCCCGTGACGGATGACCGCCAGGTGGTGCTGGATCTGCTTCGGCAGGAACATCTGCTGCTGGTGGAGGGTACGGCGTTCAACTGGCCGCGACCTGATCACCTGCGCCTGGTGTTCCTGCCGCACCGGGATGAACTCGAGGTGGCACTGGAGAAATTCGCGCGGTTCCTGGCGCGGCGGAGGAGGTAAGGGCTATGCGTGGGCGGACGCGTCTTGCACTCGGTTTATCGGCATTGCTGTTCGCCGGCGGTGCCTGGGCGGATTCCCCCGAGGGTTACTGGCTCACCGAGGAAGGCAATGCCCAGGTTGAGATCCGCGCCTGTGGTGATGCCTATTGCGGTTACACCGTCTGGTTGCGGGATCCGGTTGATGATGACGGAGCACCGCTGCGGGACACGAATAACCCGGAACCGGATCAACGCGATCAGGAACTGATCGGTCTGAAAATCCTGTGGGATATGACGCCGGCCAGTCGCGACAATCGCTGGGACGGCGGGCGCGTCTACGATCCGGCGAACGGCAATACGTATCGGGCACGGATGGACCTGGTGGACGGAGATGAACTGCGCCTGCGGGGGTATGTGGGGTCGCCGTTGTTCGGCCGAACATCCACCTGGACCCGCGAAGAGGCTCGCCGGGAGCTGGAGTGATCGCGGCTCCGTTGTTTTTTGTGACAATACCCTCTTTTTTTCAGAGCTTTCTGCGTGCATGCTAAGGCCATGCCTGAAATCGGGGGTGGTCATGAAACGGTACCTTCTACTGCTTGTGTTTGCCGTTGGCCTGGCCGCCGGTCCCGCTGGCGCCGCGCTGGACGAGCAGCGCGCCCGCTTCGTGAATGCCTGGGATGATATCCGTGCAGGCAAATCGGTTGATGTTGATGAGCTGGAGCGCACGCTCGCCGATTATCCTCTCACCCCCTATCTGCGTTTTCACGAGCTCAGCCGGCGCCTGAGTCAGACGTCGCCTGAGCGCATCCAGGCCTTTCTGGACGCGCATGCGGATCTCCCCATCAGTGGACAGCTGGCCTATCGCTGGCAGCTGAGTCTGGCGCGGCAGGGCGACTGGGAGGTGTTCCGTGCAGTGGACCGCGGCCAGGGTGGCGCGACCATGGAGTGCTACCGCCTGCGCGCTGAACGCCATGCCCAGGGCGTGAGCGACGACTGGCTGGATCGCGCCCGTGCCCTGTGGACCGTCGCGTATTCCCAGCCCAACGCCTGCGATCCCGTGTTCGCGGAACTCTATGATCGCAAGGCCATCAGCGCCGAACGGGGATGGGAGCGGGTCAGCCTGATCATGCAGGCCGGTGATACCGGGCTGGCCCGCGCACTGTCGGGGCGGCTGGAGCGTAATGAACGCCGCTGGCTGGAGTACTGGCTGCAGGTGACGGCCAACCCCGAGCGGGCTCTCGCGGACCCCGGCTTCGATGTCTCCACGGAGCGTGGTCGCCAGCTGGTGAATGATGGTTTCCGACGGCTGGGTGCGCGGGATCAGGAACGTGCCATGGCTTTGTTGGACCGTTACCGGGACCGGGGCTGGCTTGAGCCGGAACAGGATCAGGCACTGCGGCGCCATGTCGCGTTGCGCGCCGCATACAGCCGCCACGAGAATGCGCTGGACTGGTTTGACGCGTTGCCGGAGGCGGCAGTCACTGACCAGGTGCGCGAGTGGGCCGCACGTGTGGCGCTGGGCCGGCAGGACTGGACGCGACTGCTGGGCGGCATCTGGGCACTGCCGCCGGAAGAGCAGGGGCGCGCGGAATGGCGATACTGGAAAGCCCAGTCGCTGCTGCGCACCGGCGAGGAATCCCGCGGGCAGACGTTGCTGAAGGAATTGGCCGGGGAACGGCACTACTATGGCTTTCTCGCCGCGGATGCGCTGGGCTTGCCCTACAGCATGAATCACCGTCCTGGGCCGCGGGATGACGCGATGGTTGATCGGCTGGCGGAACGCCCGGGTGTGCAACGGGCCCAGGAATTCCTGGCCATCGGCTTTTATGAAGAGGCGCGCCGGGAGTGGCATGCGGCCTTGTCCGATGCCGATGCTGCTGAATGGGCCCAGGCGGCGCAACTGGCCCGTGACTGGGGCTGGTATGACCGTATGATTCATGCCGCCAATCGCGCCGGCCTGCATGATGCGCTGGAGTTGCGCTTCCCGCTGGCGTATCGGGAGTTGATGGCGGCAGCCGGTCGCGGGAACGAACTGGATCTGGCCCTGGCTTACGCGCTGATGCGCAAGGAAAGTGCGTTCGTTCCCGATGCCCGGTCCAGGGTGGGGGCGCTGGGGTTGATGCAGGTGATGCCGGCCACCGGCTCCCGCGTGGCCGAGCGCCTGGGGCTGGATCAATTCCAGACCAATCATCTCCTGGAGCCGGATACCAACGTCCGTCTGGGTGCGGCTTACCTGCAGCAGATGCTTGAACGCTTCCAGGGCAACCTGATCATGGCCTCGGCCGCGTACAACGCTGGCCCGAACCGAGTGGACGGTTGGATGCAGCGCAATGCCGGGCAGCCGGCAGAGGTCTGGATCGAAAACATCACATTTGGCGAAACACGGGATTACGTGAAAAGCGTACTTGCCTTCCGGGCCGTATTCGACTGGCAGCTGTACGGCGAGCCACGCCGGTTGGCGGGGGCCATGCCGCTGATGCCGGGCGCCGAGCTGCAACTCGCTTTGGGGGACGGCGACTGAGCCGATGCCCTCCACAGAGGACTACCACACACATGGTCAAACTCACACGTATCTACACGCGCACCGGCGATACCGGAACCACCGGACTGGGGGATGGCAGCCGGGTCCGGAAACACGGGGTCCGAGTGACCGCCTATGGCAGTGTGGATGAGGCAAATGCGGTGCTGGGGGTGGCACGGCTGCATGTGGATGATTCGCTGGACCAGGCGATCGAGCGTGTGCAGAACGACCTGTTCGATGTGGGTGCCGACCTCTGCACCCCCGAGCAGGAAAACCCGGAGTATCCGCCGCTGCGCATCACCGAGCCCCAGGTCCGCTGGCTTGAACAGGATATCGACCGCATGAACGGGGACCTGCCGCCCCTGCGATCCTTTGTGCTGCCGGGTGGAACCGCCGCTGCCGCGCATCTGCATCAGGCGCGTACTGTGGTACGTCGGGCGGAACGGGATATTTCCGCCCTGGCGATGGAAGAAACCATCAACCCACTGGCGCTGACGTACATGAACCGCCTGTCCGACTGGCTGTTCGTGGCCGCCCGCCATGTCAATCAGGTGGCCGGCGCCGGTGATGTGCTGTGGCAGCCGGGGCAGAACCGGGGCGGCTGAGAGCGGCGTTGGGCTCAGCCGCCGTCGCGGCTGGAGCGCCTGAGGAAGTCCGCCATGGACACGACGTTTTCCTCGGTGGCGGAATTCATGTCCTGGTTGAACTGTTGGCCCAGACCGCTCAGCCGGTTCAGGTCGCGGCTCCAAAGGCCGACGGTGGCGTCCAATAGCTGGCGTTGTGTCTGCAGATATTGCCCGACACCTGTGGGACCGCCCAGCGTGTTCAGCGCCCGCAATTGATCCACTCCGATACGAGCATAGGCGCCGGCTGCCTCCAACTGCATGTCCAGCAGGCGTGCGGTGTGTTCCACCATCAATTCGCCCATCCGGTCGAGTCCGAGCTGGCCGGCCAGCAGTTGTCGCTGAGCCTGTGCGTACAGGGCGTGGAACATAAAGCACCTCACAATGACCTGGTTCAGGGTCGACCTGGGCCATCCGTGGTGAGTCGATGGAACCATAGTGGTGGTAAACTTCCGCGCTGTCACCAAATTTTCACCGGAAGCGAGACATGAATCACACTGAACCCTCCGCTGCCGCACAGTTGCTGATCCATTGCCCGGATCGCCAGGGGCTGATTGCCGCTGTCACCGATTTCATCGCCCGGCACCAGGGCAATATCCTCGATCTGGATCAGCATGTGGATGCCAATCACGGTGTGTTCTTCATGCGCGTGGAATGGGAGCTAGAGCGGTTCCGGCTGGCCCGGGAGGCGATTGCCGAAGCCTTCGACGAAGAATGCGGCAAGCCGTATCAGATGCGCTGGCGGCTGCACTTCTCCGATGAGGTGCCGCGCATGGCCTTGTTCTGCTCGCGCCTGTCCCACTGTGTTTACGATGTGCTTGCCCGCTGCCAGTCCGGCGAGTGGCGCGTGGAGGTGCCGCTGATTGTCAGCAACCATGAAGATCTGCGGCCGGTGGCGGAGAGTTTTGGTATTCCGTTCCACCTGGTGCCCGTGACTCCCGACACCAAGGTGGAGGCGGAGGCGCGGCAGTTGGAGCTGCTGCGCGAGCACAAGGTGGATTTCGTGGTGCTGGCCCGTTACATGCAAATTCTGTCGCCGGACTTCATCAGCCGGTACCCGGAGCGCATCATCAACATCCATCATTCTTTCCTGCCGGCATTTGCGGGTGCGCGCCCCTACCATCAGGCCCATGAACGCGGTGTGAAGATCATTGGTGCGACCAGTCATTACGTGACCACCGAGCTGGATGCCGGGCCGATCATCGAACAGGACGTGAGTCGTGTCACCCACAAGGATGCAGTGGACGACCTGGTACGCAAGGGGCGGGATCTGGAGAAGATCGTGCTGGCGCGGGCGATCTGGAAGCACCTGGGTCGGAAGGTGCTGTGCTACGACAATAGAACGGTGGTGTTCGGCTGAGCGGCCAATAAAAAAACCGCCCAGGCCAGCGAGGGCCGAGGCGGTTTGTCGCTGCGCCCTGAAGTGCAGCAGTCGGCTGCCTTAGGCGGCCTTGCCGAAGCCGGCGGCGTTTTCCTGGGCCAGCTTCTGCAGCTCGGCGCCGAAGTCCTTGCCGAAACCGGCCAGGGTGCTGGCGTCCTGGCTCATCTTCTCGCTCAGGGCCTTGGCGGTCTTGCTCTGGCTGTCCACGAAGGCCTGCAGGCTCTTCGCGTCAGACACCTTGGCCAGGGCACGCAGCTGCTCCACGCCCAGATCGGAATAGGCCTTGGCGGCTTCCATCTGGTAGCTGGTCAGCTTGCTGAGATAATCGACATACAGGCCGCCCAGCTTGCGCTGCGGGGCAAAAAGCTGCTCGAATTGGCCGCTGGCCTGCTTCATGAAATCTTCGTACATGGTCCTTCCTCCGGTGTTCAAGATACAGGGCCTCCCCTGCTGCGTTGCAACATATCACCACCATTTGTGCGTTGCAATATTCCATTTTGGGACGAACACATGCGTCGATGAGACGATGCTCCTGAACCCGGGCGCCGGACCGGGGTCATCCATGCACATGCCTGGCACGCTGCCTTGATGGGTGCGTTGTGACCGTACAGACCGACATGCTGGTACAGCTCACATCCGCGGGCCTTTATTGCGCCGCGGGCGATTTCCATGTAGACCCGTGGCGGCCGGTGCCCCGCGCCGTGATCACCCATGCCCATGCGGATCATGCCCGTTCCGGCATGGGTGTGTACTACGCAACGCATGATGGATTGCCTCTACTGCGGCAACGGCTGGGTCGCCAGGCCCAGTTGCGGGGGGTGTCCTATGACCAGCCGTTCCGTCTGCGCGGGGCGCGCGTGTCGCTGCATCCGGCCGGACATGTGCTGGGCTCGGCGCAGGTCCGCATTGAAGTGAATGATGAGGTCTGGGTGGTGTCCGGCGACTACAAGCGGGACCCGGATTCCAGCTGCGCCCCCTTTCAGGTGGTGCCCTGCGACACCTTTATCACCGAAGCCACCTTCGCGCTGCCGATCTACCGCTGGCCCCCTATGCACGAGGTGGCAAGGGACATGCTGCACTGGTGGCGTCGCAATGCTGATGCCGGCAAGGCATCGGTATTGTTTTGTTATTCCCTGGGCAAAGCGCAGCGTGTGCTGGCGGAGTTGTCCGCACTGACCTCCGAGCCGGCGTACCTGCACGGTGCCATGGTGCCCCTGGTGGATCTCTATCGGCGGGCCGGTGTCAGCATGCTGCCGACCAGGGCCGTGAGCGAGGCGCCACGAGGGACGGATTTCTCCCGTTCCCTGATTCTGGCGCCGCCGGCCTCCGCCGGTAGCCCCTGGATGCGGCGGTTCCGCCACCCTGCCACGGGCTTTGCATCCGGCTGGATGCGGATTCGCGGAAATCGCCGTCGCCGTGGCTATGACCGCGGCTTCGTGGTCTCCGATCACGCGGATTGGCCGTCGTTGCTCCGTACCATTCGGGAAACCGGGGCGCAGCGAGTGCTGGCCACGCACGGCCGGACTGATGTGCTGGTACGTTACCTGCGTGAGGAATTGGGGCTGGCAGCGGCCCCATTGGCCACTCCCTACGGTGTGGAGGACGGCGCCTGATGCAGGCCTTTGCCGATCTCTACCGCGCACTGGACGAGACCAATGCCACCCGCGAGAAGGTGGCCGCGATGGAGGCCTATTTCCGTCAGGCGCCCCCGGAGGACGCGGCCTGGGCGGTGCATTTCCTCGTCGGAAGGCGGCTCAAGCGCCTGGTGCCCACAGCCGAGTTGCGGCAATGGGTGCTGGACGCCACCGGCATGCCGGCCTGGCTGCTGGAGGAAACCTACGCCACGGTGGGTGACCTGGCGGAAACCCTGGCCCTGTTGCTGGACAGTGAACTGCCGCCGCCGTCCGTTGCCGGTCACCCGCTGCACCACTGGGTTGAACGGCGCCTGCTGGTGCTTCGGGAATTGCCGGCCGCGGAGCGACAGCGACGGGTCACGCAATGGTGGGCGGAACTGCCCACCGACGGCCGGTTTGTGCTCAACAAGATGCTTACCGGCGCCTTCCGAGTCGGTGTGTCCCGGCAACTCGTGGTGCGGGCCCTCTCCGGCGTCAGTGGCCTGGAGCGTGCCACCATTGCACATCGGCTCATGGGGCGCTGGCAGCCTGATGCCGCCTTCTTCCGCGGATTGCTTGATCCTGCGGCACAGGGCGAGGATGCCTCCCGACCCTATCCGTTCTTCCTCGCCTCGCCTCTGGACGCCGTGCCGGAAGAGCGCCTGGGCGCGGCGACGGATTGGCTTGCCGAATGGAAATGGGACGGTATCCGCGGCCAGTTGTTGCGGCGGGCGGGTGACTGCTACCTGTGGTCCCGGGGCGAGGATCTGATGGAGGGCCGTTTCCCGGAATTGGAGCAGGCCGCACAACGACTGCCGGACGGCGTTGTGCTGGATGGTGAAATCCTCGCATGGGGTGGCGACCGGCCCCTGCCTTTCCGCCAGTTGCAGCGGCGCATCGGTCGTCAGAACCCATCCGTGCGCCTGCTGCGGGAGGCTCCGGTGATTTTTCAGGCTTACGACCTGCTGGAACTGGACGGCACGGACATCCGCAGCCGGCCGCTGGAGCAGCGCCGTGAAGCGCTCGGGCGTCTCCTGCGCGGTACAGACGATGTGCTCCGCCTGTCGCCAATGCTCACCGCCGGCAGTTGGAAAGAGCTTGCCCGTCGGCGCGATGCGGCCCGGGCGCTGGGTACCGAGGGGCTCATGCTCAAGCGGCTGGGTTCGCCCTACCGCGTGGGACGACCCCGGGGCGACTGGTGGAAATGGAAACTGGACCCGCTGACCATCGATGCGGTGATGCTCTACGCGCAGCCGGGCCACGGTCGGCGCTCCAATCTGTATACCGACTATACGTTCGGGGTCTGGAACGGGGAACTGCTGGTTCCGGTGGCCAAAGCCTACTCCGGCCTCGATAACGCCGAGATCCAGGAACTGGACCGCTGGATACGCGCCAACACGGTCGAGCGCTTCGGCCCGGTGCGCTCGGTGCGGGCGGCACAGGTCTTCGAACTGGCCTTTGAGGGCATTGGCGAATCGCCGCGGCACAAATCGGGTTTGGCTCTGCGCTTCCCGCGCATCAACCGCTGGCGACGGGATCTGGCGGTGGGTGAGGCGGATACGCTGGAACAGGTTCGGGCGTTGCTTCCGTAGGCCGGTCAGAAACGGAAATTCACCCCCGCATGCACCGCGCGCTGATTGGTGCCCTCCACCGTGACACGCTCACCGTCCGCGCTGAAGCGGTCACTGAAATCAGTAAACAGATAACGGTAGCCGATCTCCACCTGTACCAGTTCGGTCACCTCGATCAGCCCGCCGAAGCGTAACCCCGCCAGCCAGCTGGTGGTGTTCTCGCCACGGGCATTGAAATCGAGGTCTCCCCCCAACAGGGAATCACGGCGCCAACGCAGATGCCCCCAGCCCAGGGCAAGCCCGGCATAGCCGCTGAAAATCTCGCCACCCGGGATCACATAGTCGAGGAAGGCCGTGTTGTACCAGACCTCGGCCTCGTCATAACGCACGCGCATCAGGTCGATGCCGTAGCGCGCAGGGCGGCCATAGCGGCCAATGCGCAGCACGGGAGTGTCGGACAGCGAATTAGTGTTGCCCCCGGCCGCGGAATCCGCCCGAAACCGGCTCTGCGACGTGGCGCCGCCGATACCCAAAAACCAGCGGCGTTCCGCCTCGAATGCCGCCGCACGGTCATTCGCTCCCGCCAGCGACGGCAGCAGCAGAGCCAGGACGACGATCAGCGGGAACAACGAGCGATGCATGGGCATGAACCAGTGATAAGTGTCCCGGTCATAATGCCAGTTAGCCGATGCCGCAGGAACGGGTTACCGGATATCGAGGAGTGAATTTGACCCGCAGACACCCAGACGCCGCCGCTACCGGATCGGTCCATGTCCCTCCGGAAGTGGTCCGGGGAGACGCATACGGCCAGGTTGAACACTGGTTTACCGCCCGTGGCTGGAGCCCGTTTCCCTTTCAACAGCAGGCCTGGCAGGCCTATCGGGAGGGTCACAGCGGGCTGATACACGCTCCCACCGGGACCGGCAAGACCCTTGCGGCCTGGTTCGGCCCGGTGCTGGAGGCGTTGGAGCGGTCGGAGGAAGCACGGGCCCGGCCGCCGCCGCTGACGGTGCTCTGGATCACGCCGCTGCGGGCACTGGCAGCGGATACCACCGCCCACCTGCAGGCGAGTGTTGAGGCGCTGGGGCTCAACTGGGCCGTGGAACGGCGAACAGGAGATACCGCTCAGTCCGTGAAGGCACGGCAGCGCCGGCAGTTGCCCACGGCCCTGGTCACCACGCCGGAAAGCCTATCGCTGCTGCTCAGTGATGCTGCGGCCCTGGAGCGCATGACCGGCCTGCGCGCCGTGGTGGTGGATGAGTGGCATGAATTGCTGGGCAGCAAGCGCGGCGTTCAGCTGGAGCTGTGCCTGGCCCGGTTGCGCACGCAATGCCCGGCGGTGCGCACCTGGGGGCTGTCCGCCACATTGGGCAATCTGGAGCAGGCGGCCGAGGTGTTGCTGGGCGAACCCGGGGGCCGACTGATTCAGGGGCTGGTGCCGAAATCGGTGCAGATCCGCAGTGTCATTCCCGAATCCCTTGAACGTTTCCCGTGGGCCGGACACCTGGGCACCCGCCTGCTGCCCCAGGTGATCACCGCACTGGAGCAGGCCCGCAGCACTTTGCTTTTCACCAATACCCGCTCCCAGGCGGAGTTGTGGCACCAGGCCCTGCTGGAGGCGCGGCCGGACTGGATGGAGCAAATCGCGCTGCACCACGGCTCTCTGGATCGCAGCCTGCGGGAAACCGTGGAGAGCTGGCTGCGGGAAGGCCGTTGGCGTTGCGTGGTGGCCACCTCCAGCCTGGATCTGGGGGTGGATTTCTCCCCGGTGGATCAGGTGCTTCAGGTGGGCAGCCCCAAGGGCATCGCCCGTCTGCTGCAGCGGGCCGGCCGCAGTGGCCATCAGCCCGGTGCCGAGAGCGCGGTGCTCTGCGTACCCACGCACGCCTTTGAACTGGTGGAGATCGCCGCCGCCCGGGATGCCGCCGCCGGTGGGCAGCTTGAAGCGCGGCGACCGCTGCGTCTGGCCCTGGACGTGCTCGCCCAGCATTTGGTCACGCTGGCATTGGGGCCGGGGTTCACGCCGGCGGAACAGCTGGATGAAGTGCGCCGCACCCACGCGTTCCGCGACCTGAGCGAGGCGGACTGGCGCTGGGTGCTGGCCTTCATCACCACCGGTGGCGAGTCGCTGAAAGCCTATCCCCAGTTCCGCAAGGTGGTTGTCAAGGATGGTGTCCACCGGGTGGAGGACCGGCAGATCGCTCGTCTGCACCGGATGGCTGTGGGTACCATCACGTCGGACAGCATGATGCGGGTGAAATACCTGAAGGGCGGCGCCATCGGTTATGTGGAAGAAGCCTTCATCAGTCGCCTGAAGCCGGGGGAGCAGTTCCTGTTCAGCGGTCGCCTGCTGGAACTGGTCCGGGTCCGGGATATGACTGCCTATGTGCGTCTTGCCCGGGGGCGAAGCACCGCCGTGCCGCGATGGATGGGTGGGCGTATGCCCCTGTCCACCCAACTGGCCGATGCCGTGCGGTCCAGGTTGGACGCGGCGGCGCGGGGGCGTTTTGACGGCCCGGAAATGAAGGCGGTGCGGCCGATGCTGGACATGCAACTGAAGCTGTCCCGGTTGCCTGTGCTGGATGAACTGCTGGTGGAGCGGGTGGACTCCCGCGAGGGACAGCACCTGTTCGTGTACCCATTCGCCGGGCGCCTGGTCCACGAAGGGCTGTCCGCTCTTGTGGCCTGGCGGCTGGCCCGGGCCGAACCCACCAGCTTCACGTTCTCGGTCAACGATTACGGCTTCGAACTGGTGGCGCGGCGGCTGCCGCCCATGGACGCGGAACGCCTGCGGGGTGCCCTCAGCGAAGACCGCCTGCTGGAGGATCTGGCCCAGTGCATGAATGCCAGCGAAATGGCAAAGCGTCAGTTCCGGGACATCGCCCGGATTGCCGGTCTGGTGTTCCAGGGTTACCCGGGGCAGCAGAAATCCACCCGCCAGATCCAGGCCTCCAGCGGGCTGATCTATGATGTGTTCGCGCGTTACGATGCGGATAACCGGTTGCTGCGGCAGGCCGAGCGGGAACTGTTCGAGGGGCAGTTAGCCCTGCAACGGCTGCGGGCCACGCTGCAGGCCCTGTCCACCCGGCGCGTGTGCTGGGCGACGCCGTCGCGGCTCACCCCGCTGGCGTTTCCCCTTTGGGTGAGCCGCATTCAGAGCCAACTCAGCACCGAGGACTGGCGCACCCGGGTGGAGCGCATGCTGGAGCAGCTGGAACGTGACTGAAACGCCGCCCAGGTCGGCCCCTGGGCGGCGGTTAAGGAAGCGCGTCCCTGGAAGTCAGCGTTCAGCAGCGGCCCTGCCGCGCCAGGCCGGGCGGGCACTGTCCGCTGCGTCCGCGACTGGGCTGATGGTAGTGATAATGGTAATGCTGCTGTGGCCGTGAGGCGCCGCGGTGATGCGAGCGCTGGTGGTGGCGCTTCCCGTGCCGGTAGTCGCGGGGTGGCTGATAGTGACGGTGATGATGGCGCGCTTTCGGACGGCTGTGGTGGTAGTGGTGGTGCTGATGGCTTCGATGGCTGCGGTGACCGCGCCGGTTGTAGCCATCGGTGGCCACGGCGGTGCCGGTGAGGCCGCCCAGTGCGCCGCCCAGCAGCGCGCCGTCTCGACCACCCAGCTCGGCGCCCAGGTAGCCGCCCACAGCGCCGCCGATGGCGCCACCCACCAGTGCGCGCTCGGACAGCCGGCTGTCGGCCATCGCCATGCCCGGAATCAGCAGGGCCAGCCCCAGAAGTCCTGCAGCAATACGTTTCATGTCGGCACTCCTCTCAGTGGTCATGTGCGGCCAGTCTGCCGCGGTTTTGCTGAACCGGGCCTGAATGAGGCAGCCCATGCTTGAGATCAGTCTCTGCGGGGAACGTCTGCAGCTTTTGCCCGGCCGTGCCCTGTACTGGCCCGCCCGGCGGACACTGCTGATCGCGGACCCGCACTTCGGTAAGGCCGGTGTCTTCCGGCGCCGTGGCGTGCCGGTGCCGGCGGGCGGCACCGGCGATGATCTGCGGCGGCTGACGGAGCTCCTGCAGTCCAGCAAGGCGGAACGCCTGCTGGTGCTGGGGGATCTTGTGCACGCTGCCCCCGACGCAGATGAGCCCTGGGTGGAGTCGCTGCTCGACTGGCGGCGTGCTCATGAGGGCCTGGATGTTCAGGTGGTGGCCGGCAACCACGATGGTGGAGTGGCCACACAGGCGGCGGACTGGGGAATGAACTGGCGGGATGAGCCGCTGCCGGATGGCCCGTTCCTGTTCGATCACGAACCCGGTGAGGACGCCGGCGCCTATGTACTGGCCGGCCACCTGCACCCGGTGGTGCGGCTGCGCGCGGGCGGTGACCGGCTGCGCACGCCGGTGTGCTGGTTGCGACCGCGCTGGGGCGTGTTGCCCAGCTTTGGCGGCTTCACCGGCGGGCATCCCGTGCGGCCCGCGAAGGCGGACCGGGTCTACGCCATGGGGGATGCGGCCGTGGTAAGCCTGAATGGCGTCACGTTCTGAAACGGGATCACGCGTCCGGAATCTGTCCGAACCGGCCGGCGGCATAGGCTTCCTGGAAGGCGCGGATCGCCTCCAGACTCTCCAGCGCGCAGTTGTCCCGCACCACCGGAGGTGGGTCCAGCGGCTCACCACCCAGCAACAGCGCCCGTGCGGGCGCATCGGTATGCAACTGCACGTAATCCTGCTGGGGCAGGCGCATCAGGGTCTCTGGGCCGGCGGTACCGTCTACCCCGGCGGTCTCCACCTCGCCTTCCAGCACGTACAACGCCAGTTCGAAGGCCGGTGAAACATCCAGTGTCAGACTGCTGCCGGCGGCCAGTTCCAGGTCCGCATACAGCAGTGCGGAATGGGCGTGTACCGGCGAGGTTCGGTCTGATAAATGCCCTGCCAGCAGTCGGATCTCGGTGCCGCCTTCGTTCCACCGCGGCAGCGTGGCTTGCGGGTGATGTACGAAATCCGGTTCGATGCCGCGCTGTTCTTCCGGAAGCCCCACCCAGATCTGCACCAGGTGCAGCAGCTCACTGGTCTCCACCGCCGAGGGCCGTCCGTCCTCGATATGGGCGATGCCGCGCCCGGCTGTCATCCAGTTCACATCACCCGGAAGGATTTCCTGCTGATGACCGAGACTGTCCTGGTGCAGCAGCGCGCCGGACAGCAGGTAGGTGACGGTTTCCAGGCCTGCATGGGCATGGGCCGGCACATACAGTGATTGACCTGCTGGTATGGCCTCGGGGGGCAGATGGTCCAGGAAGATGAACGGCCCCACCATGCGGCAGTGATGTCGGGGCAAGGCACGGCGCACGTAGAGCTTGTCCATGAGCCGTTGCCTGCGGGCCGGGTAAATCGCCTGCTCCATACCTCATCTCCACCGGGCGCGGGTTCCAGTGACCAGTATGGATGAGGTCTTCAGCGTTTGAACAGCACCAGCGATTCGCCGTCGCAGATGATGCGCCCGTCCTCACCGGTGCAGCGGCTGACCAGATTCACCAGCGCCTTGTCCGGCCGCAGCCGGGTGATGGTGACCGTGGCGGTCAGTTCCTCGTCCACCCGGCCGTGATCGGTGAAGCGCATCTCCTGCTTCAGGTAATTGGTGCCGTGGCCCGGCAGTTCCTCGCCCAGCAGGTAGGAGAACAGGGCCGCAATCAGGGGTTCCGGCACCCGGCCTTCCGGGGCCGGAGCGTGCGAAATGCGCGCCCAGGCCGCCAGCTCTTCGTTGCTGTAGCGCCGGCTAATGCTGGCGCTGTCGCCCGTGCGCAGGCGCTGGAACTCGGTCAGCCGGGTGTTCATGCGTCGTCCTCCGCCAGCTGCAGCAGGCATTCCCCGATCAATCCGTGCCGCTGATCGGGCTTGACGATCCGGGTGGCCAGGCGCAATTGACCGGCGGTGGGCCGGTCCAACGGCTCCAACACCAGGCGTACGGTCTCGTCGGCATAGGTGGGAGCCTGGAACATCAGCGCCTGGGAGAGCATGCGGCTGCCCGGGTAGTGCCGGGCGATCAGTCCCCGGACCGCACTGAACAGCATCATGCCGTGGGCTACCGTGGCGCCGAAGGCGGTTCCGGCGGCGAAGTCCGGGTCCACGTGGATGGGGTTATGGTCTCCGGAGAGTTCCGCGAAAGCGTTGAACTCACCCTGGGTGAAGGCGCGCTGTTCCTCGACGCGGGTGGGTTCAGCCGGCATTGCGCAGCTCCTGTTTCTGGATTTTGCCCAGGGCGTTGCGGGGCAGGGCGCTTACCCATTGGATATGGACCGGGACCTTGTAGCCGGCCAGTCGCTCCCGGCACCAGGCGCGGAGCGCGTCCGTTTCCGGCGCGCTGGTGCCTGGGCGGGCCACGAGAAAGGCCTTGCCCACCTCGCCCCAGCGCGTGTCAGGCGCACCCACCACGGCCACCTCGGCCACGGCCGGGTGCTGGTGCAGCACCTGTTCCACCTCCGCTGGATAGACGTTCTCGCCGCCGGAGATGTACATGTCCTTCCAGCGGTCGACTATGAAGTAATAGCCGTCGGCGTCGCAGCGGGCCACATCACCGCTGTGCAACCAGCCATCCGGCTCGATGGCTTCGCGGGTGGCGTCCGGCCGGTTCCAGTAACCGGGCGTGATGCCGGGCCCGCGGATCAGCAGTTCGCCAGGTTCCCCGGGCGGCAGGTCGTTACCCTTGCGGTCCACGATGCGTACCTCGGCCAGCAGCTGCGGGCGGCCCACCGAACCGATCTTGTCGCGCACATGGGCTTCGTCGGTCAGGAACACCGTGGGCCCGGTTTCGGTCATGCCGAAGCCGGTGCGCACCGAAATGCCGGCCTCCAGGTAGCGTTCGGCCACCGGCAGCGGCAAGGCCGCGCCGCCGCAGCCCCAGGAGCGGACGCCGGCGAGCTTCTCTGCGCTGAAGTCCGGGTGGTCCAGCAGCATCTGGTACACCGCCGGCACGCCGAAGAACACCGTGCAGCGTTGCTCCAGGGTGCGCAGGGCCTCCGCCGGTTCGAAGCTGCGCTGCACGATCACGGTGCCGCCCACCAGCATTACGGCGGAACAGTAGAGGTTGATGCCGCCGGTGTGGAACATGGGCAGCACGTTCAGGAAGACATCGTCCTCGCGCAGACTGACTGGCAGACCGATGTTCATGTAGTTGCCCAGCATCATGCGGAAGGTCTGGATCACCCCCTTGGGCTTGCCCGTGGTGCCGGAGGTATACAGCAGGTACCAGATGGAGTCCGGCGAGCGCTCCGGATGGGGGCGCAGATCCGGCTGCACGGCGTCCAAGTCGGCCGCATAGCTGCGGATGGTTCCTTCAGCCTTTCCAAGGGAAACCGGCTGCAGCTCACCGAAGCGTGCCCCCAGTTCCCGCGCCGCATCGGTGAATTCCGCGCCGTAGATCAGCGCCTTGGGCGCGCAGTCCTCGATCAGGCCGGCCAGTTCGGGGACTGCCAGCCGCCAGTTCAACGGCACCAGCACCAGCCCCGCCTTGGCGCAGCCGAACAGCATGACAAAAAACTCGGCCCGGTTGTGGCCCAGATAGGCCACCCGGTCGCCTTCCTGCAGGCCCCAGTGGTCGGCGGTGGCCGCCGCGAAACGGGCGGCGCGTTCATTGAGTTCCGCATAGGTATAGCGGGTGCCATCCGCCAGGTCTTCCAGCGCCAGCTTCTCCGGCGTAACCCGCGCCCGGTGAGCGGGCAGGTCGAACATCTGCATGGTCCTACTCCCGGTTACTTGCCCAGGAAGGCGGCCATCCCTCGGTCCGCTTCCCCGGTTTCGATCTGGTCCAGAAAGTTCTGCAATTCCGCGTCCAGGGACGCAGCAACACGCTCTGGATCCGGGCGGGTCAGCTGCAGTGTGCGCCGCACGCTGCCCGGGATCTTCCCGCGAAGTGTGTGCGCCAGCCGGAGTGCTTCCGCCAGCACCTGCCCGTCCTCGGCCTGCCGCGTGGCCAGTCCCCAGTGCAGGGCCTCGTCGGCACTGATGGCGTGGTTCAGTAGTTGTACATCCAGCGCCCGGGCGCGGCCAATGCGCTCCGGCATCAGCGCCGTCCAGCCGCCATCCGGGCTGTAGCCCACGTTGACGTACCACGGGGCGAAACTGGCTTTCGGGCCCACCACAGCGATGTCACAGGCCAGTACCAGGCCGATGGAGCCGCCGGTCACCATGCCATGCACGGCGGCGACGCTGGGGCAGGGCAGGCGCAGCAGATCCAGGATGGTCTGATTGAGTTGGCCGACGATCCGCTGCGAATAGCGGCGTCGCTCGGACTGCGGGCAGGCGTAGAAGCCGCCCACATCGCCGCCACTGGAGAAGGAGCGGCCTTCTGCCGCCAGGATCAATGCCCGGGGTGGTTCCTGGGAGCAGGCGGCCAGCGCCGCACGCAGTGCGTCTAGCAGTTCGGGAACCAGAGCGTTATGCCTCTCCGGCCGGTTCAGGGTCAGCGTGACGATGTCGTCGTCGCGTCGGGATGTGACGAGTGCTTCTGTCATGACTATTTGACTGCTTTTCTGTGTTTTGTGAAACATGACTCATTTGTCATTATCTTGTCAAGACAGATCAGGAACCTGAATCGACTTGTCGGTATCAGTGCTTTGTCTACGGGCCCTTATGG
>SLCE01000203.1 GCA_007125985.1 Ectothiorhodospiraceae bacterium
GATCACCTGGCAGCGGACTGGGGCATGGAAGGCTCGGAGGATGCAACCGCCGGCACCACGCTGCTGGATGCATTGACCACCCAACATCCGCTGCAGCCCTTCAGCGCCGCCTATTTCACCTGCCCCTCGCAGCGCGCCAAGTCGGCAACTGCGGAAGAGCAGGCCCAGCAGATGGCGGCAGCCCGGCGATTCACCTTCGCAGCGGAATGGGAGGGTCTGCACCGGACGCCCGTAACCGCAAAGGCCATCGCAGGCCTGCCAGCCTGGGTGCCGGATAAGCCACTCAGTCTGCGCCAACTGTCCGCTTTCCTGCGCAACCCGGTCCGGGCGTTCTTCCACGAACGACTCAAAGTGCGTTTCGGCGATGACACTCTGGTCAACGAAGATGACGAACCCTTCGATTTCGACAATCTGGAGGCCTGGCAACAAAGGGACGGTCTTGTACAGACCATTGGACGGCAACTCATGCTGGACCCGTCCGTCAATGCGGAGCAGGCCCTGGTGCAGCTCATGCACCAGCGGCAACTGGCCGGTGATTTCCCCCCGCCGCCCTTTGGGGAGCTGAAGGCCCGGGAGATCGCGGTCTCCGTTCATGCCATGCTCGACCGTTATCAGAGCGCCCTCGGCCAGTTCCCCCACGGCGAACACCCGGAGCCCGCCATCGCGTTGGAAAACGACTTTCTGCTGCATTCCTCGCAGCTCGCCAAGTCGGTCAAGGCCACGCTGGCGCTGGAGGACACCCTTGAACAGCTGCGCCGTGCCGATAATGGCAGCCGATGCCGTCTGGTTCTGACGGCCAGCAAGCTTCATACGGGCAACCCGAAAGGGATGCGCTGGTCCATGATCGTGCAGCACTGGCCGATACACCTGGCGCTGCAGCTCCACTGCCCACACACCCCCACGACGCTGTTCACACCCACCGAAGACCTGATGCTGAACGGCCTGAGCGCAGATGCGGCCCGTGGCGCCCTACTCGCGCTGATGCAGGCTTGGCTGGACGGTATGCAATCCCCCCTGCCAGCCACCGTGGAACTGGGCATGCACGTGCTTAAGCAGGCGGCGGAAGCAGACGGTGACGGCGATCTGGACGCATTACTGGACCTCACAGACCTGCAAACGCCCTTCGAGGCGGAGCGGGAACGCAGCCCGGAATTCGCCCGCTGCTTTGAGACCTTGCAGTCACTGACCGGAGAACCCGGGCTGCTGCGCACCTGCCGGCGGCTGTACGCCCCCCTGCTGAACCATGTGCAGAACGGGCAGGAGGCGAACTGATGGCGTTACCGCTCACATTGCCATTGCGCGGCAGCCAGCTCATCGAGGCCAGTGCCGGCACCGGCAAGACGTTCACCATCGCCCTGCTTTACGTACGGCTGGTGCTGGGCCATGGCGCCCCGGATGATGACAACCAGCCGGGCGACAACGGCTACCACCGGCCCCTGCTGCCCCCGGAAATCCTTGTGGTCACGTTCACCGACGCGGCCACCCAGGAACTGCGCATGCGTATTCGAGAGCGGCTGGTTCAGGCGGCGGACGCTTTCCGGGAGCCACCGGAGCAAGCCGATCTGGGCAGCGACGACCCCTTGCTGAGTCTGCGCAACACATACGCCACTGGGCAGTGGCCGTCCTGCGCCCGGCGCTTGCAGGTGGCTGCCGACTGGATGGATGAATCCGCAGTGTCCACCATTCATGGCTGGGCCTACCGCATGCTTCGGGAGCACGCCTTCGACAGCGGCAATCTGTTCCGCCAGGAACTGGTCAAGGACCAGACGGAGCTGGAGCGGGATGCGGTCAACGATTACTGGCGCCAGCGTTTCTACCCGCTGGATGCGCTCGCCGCCGCGCACGTCCACGACTGCTTCACCTCGCCCGATGTCCTTCACAAGGCGTTGAAACAGCCATTGATGCGGGAAGACGCGGAGCTGATGTACGAGGGTCTGCCACTGCAGGCCGGCGACCTGGAAGCGCATCTGCGCACACTGGTAGGCGCGCGGGCAGCCTGCGAGCAGGCGGAGGCGGCGGCCCGCACCCACTATCGGGACGAGGCCCACACCGTGCGCGGCCTTCTGGCAAAGCTGCGCCCGGGCGTGAACAAAGCCACCTACGCCCGCTTCAAGGACGAAGCGGATTTTGAGGCCTGCCTACAGGAGCTGGATGCGTGGGCCAATGACGCCTCAGAAGCTCCGTATTTCATCGACAAGCTGTTGGAAAAGGGGCTGAAGCTCAACAAAGGGTACACGGTCCCGGATCATGCGTTTTTTCACCAGATTGACACCTGGCGGGACGCCCTGAACAAGCAGGCCGCGGATGAGAAACAGCTGCGCGCGCTGATTCTCGCCGATGCCCGCCACTGGGTCCGCAGGCGTCTGGATGAGCAACTGACGGAACGTTCCGAGCTGGGCTTCAACGAACTGCTGAAACGCCTGGATGCCGCCCTGCACGGCCCCAAGGGGGACACCCTGGCGGCCAGGATCCGGCAGCAGTTCCCGGTGGCGATGATTGACGAATTCCAGGACACCGATCCGGTGCAGTACCGGCTGTTCGATCGGGTCTACCGCGTGGCGGACAATGATGAATCCTGCTGCCTGGTGCTCATCGGTGACCCCAAACAGGCCATCTACGGCTTCCGCGGCGCGGATATCCACACCTATCTGAAGGCCCGGCGCGCCACCACCGGGCGGCACCATACCCTGGGCCGAAACTTCCGCTCCACGGCCGCCATGGTGGAGGCGGTCAACCACGTGTTCCAGCGCGCTGAAACCTTTCCTCGAGCCGCGTTCCGCTTCAGGGATTCCAATGACAACCCGCTGCCGTTCAACCCCGTGGATACCAAAGGCCGTGATGAGGCACTGGTGCTCCATGGCGAGCCGCCGGCGGCTTTCACCGCCTGGCTTGACCGCAGCGAGGATTCCCTGGGCACCACGCGCTTCCGGTTGCGCCTGGCAGAACAGGCGGCGGAGCAGATCACGCAGTGGCTGAACGCCGGGCAGCAGGGGCTGGCCGGATTCGATGATGGGAACCGGATTCGACCACTCAGACCGGGGGACATCGCCGTGCTGGTGCGCAACCGCACCGAGGCGGTGGAAATACGTGCCGCCATGGAACGGCGCGGGCTGGCCAGCGTGTACCTTTCGGACCGGGATTCCGTATTCGAAACCCCGGAGGCGCAGGACGTGCTGGCCTGGCTGCGGGCCTGCGCCCGCCCGGAAGATGACGGCCTGCTCCGCGCGGCCCTGGCCAGTCGCAGCCTGGATCTGCCTCTGGCAGAGCTGGACAGGCTGCACGAAGACGAGCTGTTCTGGGAGAGCCGACAGGAACGCTTCTACGAATATCACAACCGCTGGAACAAGCAGGGCGTACTGCCCATGCTGCGCCGGCTGCTGCACGACTTCCAGGTGGCGGAACGCCTGCTGCAGCGGCCTGACGGCGAACGCCGTATGACCAACCTGCTGCACCTGGCCGAATGGGCCCAGCAGGCCTCCGACACGCTGGACGGACCGCATACCCTGGTGCGCGTGCTTGCCGAACGTGTTCTGGACCCGCCCCGGGAAGAGCAGGTCCTGCGCCTGGAGAGCGACGCGGAACTGATCCAGGTGGTCACGATTCATAAATCCAAGGGCCTGGAGTATCCGCTGGTGGTGCTTCCTTTCGCCTGCTCCTGGCGCGAGGTGTCCAGCAAGGACAAACAGGCCTTGTATCATCGGAACGGCATGCGGCTGGAAGTCAGCGGCAGCAGGGAAGCGGCCGAAGAAGCCGACGATGAGCGCCTGAGCGAGGATTTGCGATTGCTCTACGTCGCCCTGACCAGGGCGCGTCATGCCACCTTTATCGGCCTGGCAGCGCTGGAACCGAACAAGAGGAAAAATCAGAAATCAGCTAAGGCGAAGCTGCACCGCAGTGCCATGGGTTACCTGCTGGCCGGCGGCGCCGAGATTTCCGATACCGCCCAACTGGCCGCTCAACTGGACGCCTTGCGGCAGGGATGCGCGCAGATACGGGTGCAGGAGATCCCGGATCTGGTCCGCACCAACCATTACCAGCCAGCGCCCGCGACTGCGTGGGCCTTTCAGCCCGCGCGAAAGACAGCGCATCAACCGTTCGAACGCTGGTGGGTGGCCAGCTATTCCTCCCTCGGCACCCAGGCGGATACAGGTACGGAAGAGCCGGAAACCGCCGAGGAGGCAACCCGCCATGAAGAGTCCGAACCGGCGGGTCTGACTGGGGCCGTGGACCAGCAGCGCGCCGGGCCGCAGCCGGCCGACGGTGGTATCCACGCCTTTCCGCGGGGCCCTGGACCCGGGACGTTTCTACATGGGCTACTGGAGTGGGCCGGGGAACGGGGGTTCGACCAGGCGCTGGAGTCCCCGGACTGGGAACACCACCTTCGGCAGCGTTGCTCGGACCGCCAATGGTCCGAGCATGTCGCGGCGTTGGACACCTGGATGCGAGCCCTGCTGCGCTGTCCGCTCATCGAGACTAAGACAGGCGCGCAACTGAGGCTTTCCGATCTCGATCACTACAAGGTGGAACAGGAATTCTGGTTTGCCGTCAGGCGCGGCAGCACCGCTGAGCTGGATGCACTGATCCGCCGACACATCCTTCCGGACCAACCGCGGCCGTCCTTGAAGCCCACCATGCTGAACGGGCTGCTCAAGGGGTTCATCGACCTGGTCGCCGAGCACGACGGGCGTTATTACGTGATCGACTGGAAATCGAACCACCTGGGGCCGGATGACGGCCACTACACCCAGGTTGCGATGGAACAGGCGCTGCTGGAGAAACGCTACGATGTTCAGCTCAGCCTGTACCTGCTGGCATTGCATCGCCATCTGCGCCATCGCCTGGGGGCCGGCTATGACTATGACATGCAGATGGGCGGTGCCCTGTACGTTTTTCTGCGCGGCGTGGGCGCACCCGGCCACGGTGTGCTGCGGCAATGCCCGCCCAGAAGCTTCATCGAGGCGCTCGATGCCATGCTGGATGAGCATGCAGACAGGGAGGCCGGATAATCATGCATCCTGCCCTTCACAACCCCATCGCCCTGCTGACATTGCTGCAGGACTGGGCGAATGCGGGCTGGATCCGCAACCTGGACCTGGCGCTCGCCGCCACCCTGCACCAGCGCTGCCCGACGACCTCCGCGCCGGCGCTGCTGGCAGCGGCGCTCACCAGTCAGCAGGCGGGGCGGGGGCATCTGCTTCTGGATCTTGCAACCACCCTGGCGCAGCCGGATACGGTAATCGCTCCGGTGGAGGACAACACTGACGATAAGAAGGCCACGCCGGATACGCTGGGAACCGTGTTGCGAGGCCTACCTCTTGAGCAATGGACCGGAAGCCTGACAGCAAGCCCGGTGACCGGCACCGGACCGGGAAACCAACCCCTGGTACTGGATGGACACCGACTGTATTTGCGGCGTTACTGGCGCCATGAACAGGCCATTACCCGGCACATCCAGTCCCGGTTATCACAGCCCGTGACCCTTGCCGCACAACGCCTTCGGGATCTGCTGGACCAGCTCTTCCCACCCCAGGCGCAACGCCCGGCGGGCGCCGAATGGCAGAAACTCGCCTGTGCCCTCGCCGCCCGTGCCCGCTTTTCCGTCATCACCGGCGGCCCCGGAACGGGGAAGACCACGACGGTCATCCGCTTGCTGGCACTGTTGCAGGCCCTGGCCCTGGAATCGCCGGATGGGCGCACGCTGCGCATCCGGCTGGCCGCCCCCACCGGCAAAGCTGCGGCGCGCCTGAACGAATCCATCGCCGCTCAGGTGGGGCAATTGGAGCTTGCAGACATTCCGGACGCCGACATCATCCGCGCCGCCATTCCCACATCCGTTACCACACTGCATCGTCTACTGGGTGCAAGACCGGACACCCGGGCCTTCGCCTATAACCGGCTGCGCCCGCTTCCGCTGGATCTGGTGGTGGTGGACGAAGCATCCATGATCGACGTGGAAATGATGGCCGCGCTTCTGGAGGCACTTCCGCCCAGGGCTGGCATTGTTCTGTTGGGGGACAAAGACCAGCTGGCATCCGTTGAAGCCGGCGCCGTCCTGGGCAGCCTGTGCAGTCGCGCCGCGCAGGGTCACTACACGCCGGACACCCGGGACTGGCTGGGCAAGGTGACAGGGGAGGCTATCGCGGATTCCCTGGTGGATGCCCGCGGCCGTCCACTGGATCAGGTGGTGGGCATGCTGCGGTACAGTCATCGTTTCGCATCGGACAGCGGTATTGGGAAACTCGCCCGGGCCATCAACGCCGGTGATGCTGAAACAACCCGGGCCACGCTGGCTGATGCGCGTTACCAGGACCTCGACCAGGTTCAGCTGACGGGCCCGGACACCACGGCGCTGCTGCACCTGGCCTGCGAGGGCGGCGGCAGGCAGGCACCGGGGTACCGCCTCTACCTGGAAACCCTTCACAGTCGGCGCCCGACGGATGATGCCTCACGCGAGGCGCTGGATACCTGGGCCGCTGACATTCTGGCCGCGCATGGTACGTTCCAACTCCTGTGCGCACTGCGCCGCGGCGCCTGGGGCGTGGAGCAGGTGAATCGACGTGTCGAGGCGCACCTGGCCAAATCAGGTCTGATCACACTGCCGGAGTTCGGATCCGGGCAGTGGTACGAGGGTCGCCCGGTACTGGTCACTGGCAATGACTATGGATTGCAGCTGATGAACGGGGATATCGGCATTGCCCTGCGCGTGCCGGTGACCCCCGGCCAACCGGAAAACGGAAAGCGCCTGCGTGTGGCCTTCCCCGGGGAGCAGGGATCCATACGATGGGTTCTACCCAGCCGCTTGCAGCACTGCGAAACCGTCTATGCCATGACGGTGCACAAGTCCCAGGGTTCGGAATTCCGCCATGCGGCGCTACTCCTGCCCGATGCCGCCAGCGCCGTGGTAACGCGGGAGCTGGTCTACACCGCCGTGACCCGGGCCGCCCGGCATTTCACCCTGCTGTTACCGGACAGAGCCGTACTGGATGCCGCCATGCGCCGCCCCACTGAACGTGCCAGTGGGCTGTTCCGCCTTACTCCCGGTACTGACGAATAATCGTCTCCACCGTGCCGTCGGCCAGCAGGGCATCCAGCGCCTTCTGCAACTGTTCGATCAGTGCCGGATCCATGTCCCGGTGGCAGGCATACCCCATCACACCGTGACTGAGCACGAAGAGATCGGCGTAGTCGTCCGGGTCGATGTTCTCCTGCCTCATATTCCAGCGGGTGACGTGGGAGTCATAGGCAACCGCGTCAAACCGCTGGCCCCGCAACATGCGGACGAGGATATGCGGCGAGTCCGTGCGAATTACCGAGCTCCGGGCGCCCAGGTGGTCCAACAGATGCTCGCCGATGTCGTCCCGCACCACGCCGATGGTCAGCGGTTCGAGATCATCGATGGTATTGATTTCCGGCCGACCTTCCGCCTCCACTGGCCCAATAATGGCAATGCTCACATCCACCACGGGCTCAACAAACTGGAACAGCTCACGCCGCGGGTCCGTGACAGTCGTTAGAAACAGGCAGGCATTGGTATCGTCCTGGGCGATGCGGTAGCCCCGGGCCCAGGGCAGGACACGGATATCGGAGACATCCCGCTGAATTTCCAGTCGCTGCCAGATGTGCTGCAATACATCCACCGAAATGCCGGTGGGAACGCCGTCTTCTGTGTAGTTATACGGCGCATATTCCTCACTGATCCACTGAATGTCATCCAGCGTCTGCGCGGCCTGCGCCGTGCCCAGTGCCAATCCTGCACCCAGCGCCCAGGCCGTGACCCGGTACGCCGCCCTCCCTGCCACGGTTCCACGCATGGCCCCACCTCCCGTAGCTTATCGTTGTTTGAGGATCACCAAAGTCAGATCATCGTAAAGCGTCTGTGTGCCTATATGCCGTTTCACGTCGTCGATAATGGCCTGCTTGATATATTCCGGCGACTCCCGGCAGTGTTCCCGGACAACCTCAACCAGACGCTGCTCTCCGTAAAGTCGATGCGTTTCGTCAGCCGCTTCGGTGATGCCGTCGGTATACAGCACCACCACATCACCCTGCTCCAACTCCAGCGTCAATTCACTGACGAACTGGGCCATTTCCTCCACCAGGCCAATCGGGAACCCGAGTTCGTCGGTATCAATAACCTCCACGGCGCCATCCCGGCGCACCACGATCACGGTTTCATGCTGACCGCTGATGCGTAACTGGCCGCGCTGGCCGGCCGCGTCGATCACAGGCTTGTAATCCAGCAGCGCCAGGGTGAGATTCTTTCCAGACCCCATGCGCTGCACATTGTTGTAGATGGTGCTGTTGAGCACCTGCATGACGCGCACGATGTCCGCTTCGCCCGTGGCGAGCAATGTGCGCACGGCGCTTTGGGTCATGAGCATGACCACGCCGCTCTCCAGGCCATGGCCGGTCACATCGCCAATCCCGATCCGCACCCCGTCGGCATGATTGAGAATGTCGTAATAGTCGCCTCCGACCTCATCCGCCGGCTCCATGTAGGTGGCGATCTCCAGCCCCTGGACGGCGGCCAGCTCTTCGGGCGATGGCAACAGGATATGCTGGATACGGCGGGATACATCCAGCTCCGCCCCGAGACGCGCGTTCTCGTCGCGCGCCTTGTCGCGCTGACCCATGACGCTCTGAAACGCATGCATCAGGCGGTCCAGACCATTGACGATCTGGCCGAGCTCGTCTTTCTCGTGATGGCGGAAACGGGGCCGCGGCCAATCGCCGGGGCGCGTGGGGTCGATACGGTTGATGGCGCTGTGCAGGCCCAGCAGGGGCCGCGTGATCATGAAATAGAAAATCAGCACCACCAGGGCCGATATGATCAGCGCCTTCACCAGCCCCACCAGCACGATCACCAGACCACGCTCCATGAAACTGCTGGCAATGGCCTCCTCGTCCAACCGGATCTCCAGTGAGCCGACCAGTTCACCGCCGACTCCACCGGTTGCGCCGTGGCGCAACTCGATGCGGTAATCCGTGATATCACCGAACAACCGCGTCACCAGCGGGCCGGCGGAACGCTCCGGCTCCCCGCGCTCGGCAATCACGCCGTCGAAGTTATCATGGAGCATGACCTGCCGGATGTTGGGGTTGGCGAACAGACCGTCCACCACTTCACCTGCCAACTGGTCATTGAACTGGTAGGCCGCCTCCGTGGCGGAGCCGCGTACCAGCTCCAGCGTACTCTGGGTCTGCTGGCGGATTTCCCCACGCATGGAGCGCCAATCCGTCACCAGCTCGACGAAACCGGCAAGCAGACCGAGCAGCAGCACGATAACCAGCGTCACGGTCGCCTGGCGGAAGGTCAGGCCGGACGTGAACGGAATCGGGCGTTCGGACTGCTGTTCGCTCACCGGGGTTTATATCACTCGAAGCGCAACTCAAGGGCCGGCATGAGCCGCTTGAGGTTATTGAGGGACTTGCCTTGCCAGGCAATGTCACGTGACCCGCAAATCACCAGGGCACAATCTCCATGGTTGCGGGCAAGTATCACGAATTTCGATAGTGTGGCGATGCCGGAACTGTTGAGAAACTCCAACTCACTGAGATCCAGCACGAGTCGCTCGCGCCCGTTCAATGCGTCCTCGAGCATTGCGGAAATCGGCCCGTACTCCGCCAGGCCGCCCAGGCGCAGCGCGCCGCTCATGCGCACGCAGTCCTGCTCCGGATGAAACTCAACCGCGTAGCCTTCGCCGGACAGGGAATTCGTCAAGGTTTGTCCCGTCATAGCCTGATCGTCACCTGCGTTGTCACGCGATACGCGGCTTCCGCCAGCGCATCGAAGCGCCAGGCCAGTTCGGCCTGATAATCGTTGATCATGGTCAGGTAGCCAACGCCCGCCGAATCCTCCGACAGCGCGCTCTCTTCCATCTGGCGGATGAACAGTTCGTCAGGATCGTTCTCGCGCAGTGTTTTCACAAAATCGCGAAAACGCTCTGCCGCCTTCCCGCTCACGCCGTTGCTCTGCTGCAGCAGGATGCGATCCCGTTGCAGATTCATATGCACAGTGATGGGCTCGGGCAATGCCCCATCGTGGAACTTCATGGCGTTTTCCAGCAGCTCGTTGGCGATAAACGCCACCGCTCCTTTCACCTCGTTCTGGCGTGCCCGGGTAGCGGGGGCGTTCTCATCCAGCGGAAAAAAGGTGGTGACGTAATCACCCAGAAAATCCGCCGACAGTCCATTGTTGCGCCAACGCTGCTGTAGGGGGATTGAACCCGGCCAGAAGGACAGATTCAATGATTCGGTGTCACTATCATACCGCAGTTCCCGAAACTCGCCATACTGCTCCGCCATGCGGTTGCTCCCCCCACTGAAGAATCAGGCCGAGGCGACAATCAGGTTGCGCCCCTGCTGCTTGGCCAGATAAAGGCGACGATCCACCTCGGCGAATAAGGCACCCTCGTCGTCCTGATCCGGAATCATTGCCGCTGCCCCGATACTGAGCGTGATGCGTCCAAAGGGTGAATTCTCGTGGGGCAGCGCCGCCCGCTCGAACGCCTTCTGAATGCTTTCCGCCACACGTTGCGCGCCCACCTCATCGGTATCCGGTAACAACAGCACGAACTCCTCCCCGCCGTAACGGGCAATCAGATCGGTCTGCCGATGCAGCTCCTGCCGAAACGTGTCCGCGATCCGCCGCAGGCACACATCCCCCGCCTGATGCCCGTGCAAATCGTTGAAGCTCTTGAAGTGGTCCACATCACACATGATCATGGCCAGCCAGCCCCGCTGCCGCCGGGCACGGGCCCATTCCTGGGTCATGGCTTCATCCAGCAGGCGTCGGTTGGCGAGGCCCGTGAGCGGATCCTTCCGGGCGATATCCTCGGACTCCCGATAGCGGTCCAGCCAGTGCAGATCCATCTGATCCGAATGTTCGGTAATGGTCTGCAGTACCACTTCGAGGTCACGGCTTTTCTGGGAAATTGTGGCGACCAGTTGCCGCAGTTGGGCCTCGATGGCACGCCGCTCCCGCACTTCCTTTTGCAGTTGGCGGTTGGCCATCTCCAGCTGGGCCTCGATGGCATCACCATGTTCCACCGCCGTGGTAAGCGCGATCTCCAGATCATCGCGCTCCTGGCGGAGCTGATCCATGGTCTGATTGAGGTCGGCCAATGTCTGCTCTATGTCGAGCACCTTGACGTACGGGTCCGTGCTTGCCATGCGTCCTTTTCCTGGCAGACCGAAGCCTGCAGCCGTAGCCGGCCGCGCACTCGCGGGACGGTGGGAATAATTTTTGTTCCAGTTCGGATCGATTCTGCGCTACCCGTAAGGACGGTGCAAGTCATTGGCCTGCGGTACACGCCGCCTTGCGCAAGATCAAGGAACAACGAACCCCGGGCGCGCAGGCTTGCCAGTTGGGCGAAACAGAGGAGAAACACCATGGCAACACGACGCACCCATCTGCCACTGGTCTACAGCTGCTCGGGCTGCTCCAGTGCGGCGCAGCTCACCAATGCGCTCGCACTGCGCCTGGACCGGGAAGACGAGGCGGAAATGTCCTGTATCGCCGGGGTTGGCGGCGATGTCCCCAAGCTGCTGCGTCTGGCCCGATCCGGCCGCCCCATTCTGGCTCTGGACGGCTGTGCGCTGGCCTGCGTGAAGAACACGCTGGCACGCCACGCCATTGAGCCGGGCGAACACGTACAATTGCACCAACACGGGGTAAAAAAACGTTACGGAGAAGACGCCCCGGAGGGGACTGCGGACCAGCTTTATCCGCAGGTCCGCGACTTGGCCAGAGGCTTACGCGCGTCCAGGAGTGACTGACCTTTCATGCGATTGCTGCCCTACGCCTGCATTCCCGCCCTGGTACTGGGCGCACTGGTTCTTGTCGGCTGCGCTGAGGAAAAGCCTGCGGACGATGAGATGGTCACGGAGTTGGAAGGGACGGTTTTCGGCACCTTCTTTCATATCACACTGCCCGGCGAATGGCCGGAGGATGAGCTGGAAGCCATCCGGGACGATGTGCGTCAGGCTCTGGATCATGTGGACTCCCGCATGTCCACCTACCGTGAGGATTCCGACCTCAATCGACTCAATCAGGCACCGGAGGGTGAGTGGGTGGAACTGCCGGAGTCGGTTCTCGAGCTGATGCGGATCAGCCGCGAAGTGGCCGATCACACTCGGGGCGGGTTCGATATCACCGTCGGCGGGCTGGTCAATCTCTGGGGCTTCGGGCCGGAAGGCCGCCCTACCCGGATACCGGACACCGCTGACCTGGAACAGGCACTGGCCGCCACCGGTATCGGGCGTCTGGAGCTTGACACGGAGTCCCGACGGGCGCGGCGCCAGGCGGATTTCTTCGTCGACCTCTCGGGAATCGCCAAGGGCCATGGTGTGGATGCCGTCGGCCAGGTGCTGGAACAACACGGTGTGGCGCATTTCCTGATCAACATCGGCGGCGATGTGCTGGCGGGTGGACGGCGAAGCGCGCAGCGCCCCTGGCGCATTGGCGTGGAACAGCCGGACCGGGGCGACGTGCCGCTGGCCGTACCCCTGGAGAACATGGCGGTCACCACGTCAGGGGATTACCGGAATTTCTTCGAACACAACGGTGAGCGCTTTTCCCACATCATCGACCCGCGCACAGGCCGGCCGGTGGCACATGGGCTGGCCTCAGTCACGGTGTTACATCCCTCCACCACCTGGGCCGATGCCTATGCCACCGGTCTGCTGGTGCTGGGGCCCGGGCAGGCCATGGCTGTGGCAGAAGAGCACGGCCTGAAGATCATCCTGATCACCCGCTCGGACGACGGCTTCCGCACAGAAAAAAGCCCGGCAATGCGCGCCTATCTCGATCAGCACTCAGCGGAAATGCGGCGTTAGGAAAAACTGATCCACCCCCATAGTGCTCCCCCAGGCGGATTCAGTGCGGGCGATGCCCTTCATCACCGTCGTACCCGTGCCTGTCACCGTGTCCATTTCCATGACCAGCAGCGCCATTGCCCCGGAAGGTGTCCCAGTCCAGTTCATCGTAGGCAAGTAATTTGCCACCATGGGCTGAGGCGAACGCCTCCGCGTCGTCCCGCTGAGAGAACGGCGCCGGCGTATGCCCCATGGCGCCACGCTGATCATGCCCGACCACATAGACGGCCTGTTGCGCCTCCATGTAATGATCATCCGAGGGATTATCCCAGCCCGTGTTCGAGAGATCATGGACGTAAAGGGCATTGATACTCGGCGCGGACTCCGGCTGCCAGGCCCAGGACAGCATGTCATGCACTGAACAGAACGGCAGTACCCGGCCATCCCTCAGACAGGCTTGCGCCTTGGGGCCCCGATGGCGAATCACCGTCATGCCGCATAGGCCGCAGTCGTGGTCATCTGTCAGCCGGATCGGTGAGCAGTTCTCGGCAACCGCAGCGTCATCGCTGCCGCAACCGACCAGACCAACGGCCGGCAGACTAGCCAGCAGGGCAAGCAGTTGGCGTCGGGTAGGCATGGCATGGCTCCTCGTGTTTCAGGTTCGGCGAGCGGCAAACAGGCCGGCCGCCAGGGTCAGTGGTACGACGATCCATGCGGCCAGAATCCCCAGCAGCACGCCGATGGAATAGGAGGCATCGCCGAACACCGTCAGCAGGCCGCTGGCGGCGGCGGTTTCCTCGAAACCGGTGAGATTCACCAGACGGAACACATCCGTGGGATTGAGCAGCAGCAGGGTGCGGAACAGTCCACCATCCACCCGCCCTTCGGTTCCCACCAGCAAGCCCAGCAAGGCCAGGTCGTACACCAGCACGAACAAAAACCAGACCAACAGCGCCAAACCGGCGGCACGGGCCTTCTCACGCGTGACGACGCTCACCAGATAGGCCAGTGCCAGGAATGTCCAGCCCAGCAGGATGGCGCTGACAATGAACAGGCTGAACGGCCCCATCAGGGTGGCGAAGGTGGCCTGCTCCGCCAGCATGACGATCATCACCGCCGCGATTCCGAAACCCAGTGCAGTGGACAATGCCAGGATGGCGCCGTGCCCCAGGAATTTTCCCGCCAGCAGGCCAGTGCGGCTCAGCGGGTACGTCATCAACAGCAACAGCGTCCCCTGCTCGTCCTCCCCCACAATGCTGTCATAGGCGAGCATCAGGGCAATCAGCGGGATCAGGAAAACCGCGAGACTCGCCAGGCTGACGATGGTGGTGGATATCCGGGTAAAGCCCACCTCGCCCGACGCCGCGGCGCCGAACCAGGCCAGACCCATGGCGAGCAAGGCGAAAGCCAGTGTGATGGCGAGAATCCAGCGGTTGCGCAGGCCGTCCCGAAACTCCTTTTCGGCAACAATGAAGATCTCACGCATGAGGTTGCCCTCCGTTGCGGCCACGGGCATCGAAATGGGCATAAAGGGAATCCAGCGTGGGCGGTTCCACCGTCACATCGCTGAGGTCCGGTTCTTCCAGCAGAGCGCGGAGCACCTGTAGTTTCTCGGATGGAGGCGCCGTCAGCCGGATGCTGCCCGCGTCCGCGGGCTCGAAACCCACGCCATGGCCATCCAGGCGCGCCTGCAGTGCGCCGTTCAGGCCGCGGCCGCGGGCATGGATGCGCAGCGGCAGGCCAGCCTCTTCCCGAAGCGTATCGATGGTGCCCGATGCAAGTAGGCGGCCTTCGCACAAAATGGCCACGCGGTCGATGTGCCGCTCCACCCCGGGCAAAACATGGGAACAGAGAATGACACTGGTGCCGCTACCGCGGAGGCTGTCGATCATGCCATACACATCGCGCACGGCCATGGGGTCCAGCCCCACCGTGGGTTCGTCCAGCAGCAGCAGGCGCGGTTGACCGAGCAAGGCCTGGGCCAACCCCAGGCGCTGCCGCATGCCCTTGGAATAGGTCCGCACACGGCGGCTGGCCGCATGCCCCAAACCCACACGCTCCAGCAATTGATCAGCATCTCTGACTGGCACCCGTTTCAGGCGCGAGAAGTAGCGCAGCACCTCCCGGCCACTGAGGTTGTCGTAGAAGCTCACGTTCTCGGGCAGATAGCCCAGCTGCAGGCGCAGGTTGCGGGCATTGTGGCCGCGCGGATCCTCACCCAGCACGGTCACCCGCCCCGACGTCGGGGCCAGCACACCCAGCACCAGCTTCATCATGGTGGATTTACCGGCACCGTTGTGCCCCAGCAGACCCAGCACCTCACCCGGCTCCACGGTGAGGCTCAGCGATTTCAGCGCATGCACGCCGCGGAAACGCCGATCCACTTCATGCAGTTCGACCGCATGCTTCATCCCAGTTCCTCCAGCGAACGGGTCGGGCGCATCAACGGGGCACTGTCCTTGACCCCGGATGGCCTCAGAATGGGGAATTCGCGCTGCACCCAGCGCAACAGCTGAACCGCAGGGCTGTTCATCAGCACCCGCGCCATGGGATACATCCACAGCAGCCGGTCCACCGAATCATTGGGTTCATAGGCGTGATCACCCACACCGTCACCACTCAAATCCCAACCCAGATAGTCGCTCCAGTAGTTCCCGCGCCCTTCGTGAGACCAGTCCTGCTTCCGGGTGGCCACATACATGACCTGGGTGCGGTTATTGACGAAATTGTTGCCGTGGATACGGTTGCCTTCAGAGCCAGCGGTAAGGTGGATGCCGATCTCGCTGTTGGCGAAGACGTTGTCCCGTATTTGGTTGGACTGGGAGTTGTAGATGAATAGGGCCTTGCCTTCCGAGCCCAAAGTGACGCCGTGATCGGATCCGGTTGCGCCGGACCAACCGGTGACCCGGTCCACCCGGTTATCCGCCAGCGTGCTGTGGTTGACGAAATTCAACAGAAAGCCGTAATTCCGATCGGCAACGGAGCGGTTCCCGATCACCTCCAGATGATTGGACATCATCAGCGCATAGCCACTGCGGGTATCAGTGGTCACGTTGTCGACGATACGCCCGTGATGGGAATACATATAATGAATGGCGTAGCGCACGGCCGCGAAGTGGTTGGCGCGGAATTCCACATGCTCACTGGTATCGATGTAAACCCCGTCCCGCGCGTCGCGCACCGTGTTATAGGCCACCAGCCCGTGCCGTATGTTGAACAGGCGGATAGCGTCTCCACGGTCCTGCGAGCGCACCGCCGGATTGCTCGCGATCCGGTTGTCCAGCACGCGCACCCCCTCCAGATGCCAGGCCCATACGCCAAAGGCCACATCCTCCAGGTTGTTGCCCTCCACATGCAGATTGTGGGCACCACGTGCGGCATGCACACCGGCATTCATGTCCGTGAGATTGAAACCGGAATTGCGCAGCGTCAGTCCTTCGATGCGCACGTCCGCTGCCTCCACACGCACCACATCGCCTTCGCCGCCGGCATCGATCACCGCACCAGGCTCACCGCGCAGCGTTAGTGGCCGCTTGATGGTCACCCCTCCTGCGTAGACGCCAGGTGTCAGAACCAGCACATCGCCGTCCGCCGCGGCGTCAATATGGGCCTGAAGCGCGTCGCCATCGGGCGTGATGCGCTGCTCCGTCGCGCCGGCGGCATTCACCAGCAACAGCAGGGCAATCAGACAGGAAAAGACTGGCTTGAACACGTTCATCATTCACCCACCGGCGGCGGGCGACCCCGCACGAAGGCGGAGTCGCCCCTGCCGACTCAGGCCTCGACCAACATGCGGCCGGACATCTCCATATGCAGCGCATGGCAGAACCAGCTGCAGTAGTACCAGTGCACCCCGGGCTTATCCGCCACGAAGGTTACTGAGGAGGTCTGCTGCGGATGGATCTCGAAGTTAATGCCGTGGTTGACGATCGCGAAACCGTGGCTGACATCTTCCACGGTATCCAGATTGGTCACCACGATGGTCACTTCGTCGCCCTGCTTCACCCGGAACTCGGTCATGCCGAAATTCGGGGCGATGGAGGTCATGTACACGCGAACCTTATTGCCGTCGCGGATCACCTTGTTGTCCCTCTCAAGCGTCACCCCGTCGGCCTTGGCCATGGCGACGGTATCTGCGAAGAAGGGATCATCCCGGCTGTAGATCTTGGTGGGATTGATCTGATCCGCCCGCACCATAAGGGCGTCATGTGGCTCGGCGTAGGTGGGGCCATCATGGACCAGCTTCATGCGGTCACCGGAAATGTCGATCAGCTGATCGTTTTCCGGATGCATGGGGCCGACCGAGAGGAACCGGTCCTTGGAGAACTTGCTCAACGCCGACAGGTACTTGCCGTCCACATCGCGACTGCAGGCCAGTGAAGCCTTGAGATGGCCGATCTGGTAATGCACATCGATGCGATCGCGGATGTAGTTCACGTCACTGCCGTTGTAGGCGCGGATGGCATCGGCGATGTTCCATTTCACCACCTGGCTGTCCAGGAACAGTGATGTGTAGGCATTGCCCCGGTTGTCGAAAGTGGTGTGGAGCGGCCCCAAACCCACCTCGGGCTCGGCCACCACGGTCTCGCGCGGATCGCTGAGCTTGCCTTCGAACCAGTCGTCCACCCGCGCCCACTCCACCACGGTGCAGGTGGGTGAGAGCTTGCCGCTGACCACGAAGTACTTGCCATCCGGCGGGCTGGTGTTGAAGCCGTGGGGATTCCGCGGAATGGGAATGTACACGGTGTAGTCGGAGCCACCCTTGTCCGCACCGCGCCCATCCACCACGGGGATATCGGAATCGCCGATGGTAAAGGTGTCGCCGTTGGCCACCGCCTCTTCGATCCGGGCCACGTTGAAGATCACTGCCCAGTCCCGCTCCGGCCCCATCATCTCCTGCAGGGTGACGCCGCGCGTGGAATTGTAGCAGGTGGCTCCGACGTACTTGCCCATGTAGTCGGTGTCGCAGTTGTCCATATTCCCGTCCACGATCACCTGCCACTTGATCTCCATGGTCTCGGCGTCCAGGCAGGACATCAGCGTCCAGTACTTGCTCGGATCGTCCAGATCGCGACCGTCGTTGGGCGTGGGAATGATCATCTCACCGGCCGCGAACACCCGTTCGGTACTGGGCACACGCTGCAGGGTCAGGCCGTGGATGGACTGCGTATTGGGAATGGTGGTGATCTTGTCCGTCCGCATAATGTCAAGCCGGATACGTGCCACCCGGGTGTTGGCCTTGTCGTTGATGAAGCACCACCGACCATCGTAACGGGCGTCCGTGTAGCTCACCTTGGGGTGGTGGGTATCACCGTTGAGAAAGGCGCCGGATTCGCCCAGCACGCGCTTGCTCTCGTTGGTGATGCCCCAACCGGTGGCGCTGTCGAAATTAAACACCGGAATCCGCAACAATTCGCGCATGGACGGAATGCCGAAGATCCGGACCTCACCGGAGTGGCCACCGCTCCAGAAGCCGTAATAGTCGTCCAACTGCCCCGGTGCAATGTAGTGATCGGCGGCCGCTCCGCCGCTTGCAGCCGCACTCTCTCCACTGCGCACCAGCATGCCGGCACCGGTCGCGCCGGCTGCGCCAACGATGCCCACGGCCGCCGTGGCTCCCAGGAACCGCCGCCGCCCGGGGCTGCTCAGTTCCGTGTTGTCGTCCCTATGGTCTGTCATGACGTCACCTCTTCTCTCGCAGAAGGCTGCCCGGCACCTGCGGTAGATGCAGCCTGCTTGTTGACCCGGATTTCCGGGAAACCGCCACCCTGGTTGCCGGAGGACACTTTTTCCGCTTTCTCGCGCCGCTTGCGACGGGCGATCAGCGGAGGACACTTCCGGTCATTCCAGTAGGTCACCTGGCAGTCCAGGCAGTAGTGGCATTCATTGGCGTTGATGCGGCCGTCCGGATGGATGGCCTGCACTTCACATTCATGGGCACAGATCTGGCACGGAGTGCCGCATTCCTTGTGCCGCTTCAGCCAGTCGAACAGACGGATACGGGCCGGGATGGCAAGGCCGGCACCCAGCGGACACATGTAGCGGCAGAAGAACTTGCGGTTGACGATGGAGATGGCCAGCAGAATTCCGGCATAGAGGACAAAAGCCCATTCCCGCTGCCAGCGCATGGTCACCGCTGTCTTGAAGGGCTCCACTTCGGCATACACTTCCGCCGTCGCCAGCGAATGCAGCGAGACGCCGAACAGGCCGAGCAGGATCAGGTATTTCAGTGCCCAAAGGCGTTCGTGTACCGCCCAGGGCAGTTCCAGCTGTGGCACCCTCAGCTTGCGGGAGACTTCGTTGATGAGTTCCTGCATGGCTCCGAAGGGGCACAACCAGCCGCAGTAGACCCCTCGCCCCCAGAGCAGCAGCGTGGCCGCCACAAACGTCCACAACATGAACATCATCGGGTCCATCAGGAAGGTGGACCATTGGAAATTGGTGGACAGCGCGTTGGTGAAGGTAAAGATATTCACCACCGACAGCTGCGCCAGCGCATACCAGCCGATGAACACGACGGTGTAGACCAGAAAGCCGTGTCGCAGGTACCACAGCAGTTGCGGACGGCGGGCCAGCACATCCTGGAACATCAGGATAAGCGTCAGCAGGAACAGGCCGGCGCCAAGTACAACGATGTGCATGACGCGGTCTTCCCAGACCGTGACCCATAGCGGCCGATCATCGTCCTCGGCAATCTGTGCCGGAGGCTCGGGGTAGTCGAACCAGGCTTCCGGCGGCTCGTACTCAAGTACGAAATTCACGAATACGGACTCGAGCGCCCCTATCTGACGCCGGACCAACAACTCCAGATCCCATGCGCGACCCGGGTCGAAATTGTGCTCGGCCCGTACGATGAAGATGTCGCGCTCCGTGAAACGGGGGACCCCATCGGCAGCCAGTTGCGGGGCGCGCACCAGATCCGTGTCACGGAACTGGATCGCGGTATCGCCCTGCATGAGCTGGATCCGGTCGAAGATGCCCCCACGTACGAAACCGGAACCCTTGAACGAATAATCGCCCCGGGCCATGAGCATGAGGGCATGCTCACCCTCGTCAAGTCGGCCCACGATGCGCTCGTAGTGGTCATCACCAATCAGGTTGCGGCCAACTGTGGGGGCATTCAGGTACGCCGCGTAGAGATCGACGAAGGTCTCTCCCTCTGTACCCGGCCGCGCGGTGTCCACATGCTCCGCATCCGTGTTGACGAAGGCAGCGTCCACCTCGCCGCGCGAGATATGCATGCGGCCAACCGCACCCTTCTCCAGCAGTTCTTCCCAGCCTGCGTGTTCGAAAACATCGTCCCGAACAGTTGCGGGCTTCACAATCGGCACTTCGGATGGATCAACCAGACCATGGGCCAGAGCGATCTGCCGGGCACCCCGCATGATCGCTTCACCCATCACCACGACAGTGACCGTGGCTCCCGAAACACCATCCACATATTTGAAGCCTTCCCGCTGCCGCGGTGAAAGGCCGACCCGCACCCGTTCGTGGATGCCACGCGTAACATACTGAAATACGAAATCCTCGAGCTTGGAGTCGGGGATCCCCACCAGCATGATCGGCTCACTGTGCTCCAGGACGCGTACACCGGTGATGATGCCGTCCATGTCCATGCCGACCAGCATGTTCACCGGTTCACCGGAATAGGCGGGAATCGGGGTCACGTCGTTGGTCTCGAACAGCACCCCGATCTGTTCACCATTGCGCATTACCGGCACGGCCGGCGGATCTCCTGCAGCCTCCTGCACCGCATCCGCTTCGGGAAAGAAGCGGTGCAGCACATCACTGTCCCAGGCCACCGCTGGCAGAGCGGAAAGCAGCAGGAACAAGGTCAGCAAAAGCCGCGCCGGAATCCACATGGCCTGCCTCCTATTTCGGTTCCTGGCCGGCGAAATAGGCGGCCAGGTCAGCAATGTCCTCATCAGTGAGGTGTGCAGCCTGCGGCGTCATCTGCGGATCCTGGATCTCGCCGGAGCGGTACTGCTCCAGCATGGATGCCAGCGTGTCGACATCCTGGCCCGCAAGGCTCGGATACATGGCGGGAATGTGGCTATTCCCTCCTGGACCATGACAGGCGATACAGGAACTGGAGATCCGTTCACCCCGTTCCACATCACCGGCAAATGCAGTGGACGCCAACCCCAAACCCAGCACACAAGCGCCCATCAAAGCCGCCGCAACCCCTGGTCTGATCATTTCGACACCTCTGAACAAAACGTTACGTGGAGAGAACAGCCCGGTTTCCGAGCCTGGAATAACCTTGGTTGCGGGTTATGGTTCCACGGGCTTGTGGCAGCGGACTTGACGCCAATCAAGTATGCTTAAAAAGATTTATTTTTAATGTTTGTTTATAGATATGGAGGACTCCTTGATGTCAGCGAACTCTCTTGATCGCCGCTTTCAACAACCGGAAATCCGCTGGGCCCGGCGCCTGGTGGACGAGTACGCCTTCGTCCTGGATGGCATCCCGGACATGATCCGCCTGCGGTTCTATCAGGTACTTGGCGGCCACTGGATCGAGACCGAACAAAGCCATTACCTTCAGACGCCCGACATGGCGGCGCCCGAGGTCTCGGAAACACAGCGGCACGCCACCGTGGACGCGGCGTTGGATGAGCTGTTGTCAGGGGTTCTGGACGGCTACCGCGCAGCCGTTAGACGCGGACGACAGCCAGACGAGAGCTGGCTGCTGCCGAATCGTGATTTTACGTGAGCGCAGCAGGGAACGGGGCGGATAGCCCCCCTTCAGACGGCTGCGACCTCGGGGGCCAGACGCCGGTGCAGCCAATCATCGACGCAGCCGATCACGTCCAAGGTGACGGCGTGTCCCATGGGAAATTCGCGCCAGTCAACCACGTACCCCAACGCCCGGAGGCGGTCGCGCCCCAGGCGGGCCTCAGCCAGAGGAATCGCGAGATCATCCGTCCCATGAATCATCAGAATGGGGGTGGCAGTATTGGCGGGATGCCGCTCCTCAGCCAACAACTCGGGAAGCAGCAACTCTCCGGACAAGACCACGATGCCCGCCAGTGGCTGCCGGTACCGCAGCCCGGCATGCATCGCGACAACCGCTCCCTGGGAAAAACCGCCGACAACGGTTCGCACACCAGGGATACCATGGCGGAGTTGTTCCTGCTCCAGAAGGCCGTGGATCCAAGCGACACTCTCTTCCAGGCCGACCCTGTCGTCCGGCACCGCTCCAGGCTCACCAAGCACATCGAACCAGGCCCTAGTCGCCCGCCCCTGGTTCACGGTGACCGGGCGTACCGGCGCGTCCGGCGCCAGATGATGCAGACCCAGGGTTCGGGACCTTTTCAGGTTGGTGACGATCGCATCCATGTCACTGCCACCTGCCCCCAGGCCATGCAGCCAGAACGTAGCCGCCGTGGGACGCGGTCGTGTATAGAGCTCGATCATATCTCGCGCTTGTTGATGCATTTCCGCCTCAATCCCGGCTGCCTGTCAGTCTGCGGAGGATGCCACAGGCCGGATAGCGAGCTCTTGACCCAGGACAAAAATAATCTTCTTTTTACTTCTTATTGCACCGAGTCATCTGCGGTAGGGCGGGTCAGGATGAAAGCCGAAACAGCAACCAGAGCCGTCACCTGCAGGCCCAGTGCAACTGGCGGTAACGATAGCCATAGCGCCACCACCAGACTGAATACCAGGGAGGCAACGGCAATCACCTTGGCTTTGCGCGGAATTGCACGCGAGCGCTGCCAGGCACGAATGGACGGCCCCAGGCGCGGATGCTCCACCAGCCAGCGTCGCCAACGCTCAGACCCCCGTGCAAAGGCCCAGGCAGCAACCAGTAGAAAGGGCGTGGTGGGCAACAGCGGCACGAACACGCCCAGCGCACCAATACCGACACAA
>SLCE01000193.1 GCA_007125985.1 Ectothiorhodospiraceae bacterium
CAGTTCGGCCTGCCGGAGTAGCTTCCGCCACCGCGGACCGCAGACACAAGACCGGCCCTGGGAGCGGCTTCCCGGGCCATTGTGTCTCCGGCAATCTGCAATCCAGAACAACCGGTGCGGGAGGAGCGTGAATGAGCACCAGAGAACCGGATCTGCCTCTCCGGGAAAACATCCGTCAGCTGGGTGATCTGCTCGGCCATACGCTGCGCGAACAGGGCGGCGACACGCTGTTCCGGACCGTGGAGGACATCCGCAACCTGGCCAAGGAGGCGCGCGGCGGCAGCCGCGAGGCCGTGGCAAGGCTGGATCAGACCCTCACCGGCCTGGACGACGATCTGATCATGCCGGTGGTGCGCGCCTTCTCCCAGTTCCTGAACCTGGCCAATATCTGCGAACAGCATCATCGGGTGCGCCGCACCCGGGCCTGGGCCATGGACCCGGAATCCGCACCCCTGCGCGGTTCACTGGAGGAGACGTTCGAGCGCCTGTCCCGGATTGCGGAGCCGGACCAGCTGTTCGAGGCGGTCCGTGACATGCAGATCGGCCTCGTGCTCACGGCCCACCCCACAGAGGTCAGCCGCCGTACGCTGCTGCAGAAGTACAACCACATCGCCCGCCTGCTGGACACCCAGGACCGACAGGATCTCACGCCGGACGAGGCAGACCAGATCAGCCAGGCGCTGAAGCGCGAGATCACCGCATCCTGGCACACGGATGAAATCCGTCAGCGCCGCCCGACGCCTCAGGATGAGGCCCGCTGGGGCTATGCTGTTGTGGAGCAGACCCTGTGGAACGCCATCCCGCGCTACGCCCGGCGCCTGGACCGCGCGCTCAAGGACTACACCAACCGGGGCCTGCCGCTGGACGCGGCCCCCATCCGTTTCGGCTCCTGGATGGGCGGTGACCGGGACGGCAACCCGCGCGTCACCGCCCGGGTGACCCAGGAGGCATGCCTGCTGGCCCGCTGGATGGCGGCCACACTGTATGAGAAGGAAGTCAGCGCCCTGATTGGCGAACTGTCCCTGCAGTGCGCCGACGAGGACCTGCGCGATCAGGTGGGAGAGGCCTGGGAGCCCTACCGCGTGATCCTGAAACGGGTACGGGCGCGCCTACGCCTCACTGTGCGCTGGGTGGAAGCCCGCCTGGACGGAAAAACACCGCCCGAGGGCGAGATCTATCTGCGCACGGAGGATCTGCGCAAGCCCCTGCTGGATTGCTACCACAGTCTGCACCGCTGCGGCGCCGGCGTGGTGGCGGATGGACGGCTGCTGGACCTGCTGCGCCGCTTGGCCTGCTTCGGCACCAGCCTGATGCGCATCGATATCCGTCAGGAGGCAAGCCGCCACACCGAGACCATCGGCGCCATCACCCAGGCTCTGGGCCTGGGCGACTATGCGCAATGGAGCGAAGAGGAGCGCCAGCAGTTCCTGGTGCGCGAATTGCAAAATCCCCGCCCCCTCATACCGCGCGGTTTTGAACCGGACGACGACGTGCAGGAGGTGCTGGACACCTTCCACGTCATTGCGGAACAAGGCGAGGAAAGCCTGGGGGCTTACATCATCTCCATGGCCTCCAAGCCCTCGGATCTGCTGGCGGTGGAACTGCTGCAGAAGGAGGCCTGTGTCCGACACCCACTGCGCGTGGTGCCCTTGTTCGAGACCCTGGCCGACCTGGAGGGTGCGGAAGAAACGCTGGAACAACTACTGGCCCTGGACTGGTACACGCAGCGCATCGGCGGCCGCCAGGAGGTGATGATCGGCTATTCCGATTCGGGCAAGGATGCGGGCCACCTCACCGCCGCCTGGGCCCTGTATCAGACCCAGGAGCAGTTGGTGGCCTGCTGCCGCCGCCACGGCATTCGCCTGACCCTGTTCCACGGTCGTGGCGGTTCCATCGGCCGTGGCGGCGGGCCCACCCACGCTGCCATCCTGTCCCAGCCCCCCGGCTCGGTGAACGGCAGCCTGCGGGTCACCGAACAGGGGGAGGTGATCCAGGCCAAGTTCGGTCTACCGGGCATCGCCCTGCGTAACCTGGAGCTCTACATTACCGCAGTGCTGGAGGCCACGCTGCAGCCTCCACCAGACCCGGAGCCCGCCTGGCGGGAATTGATGGACGAACTCTCCTCCATCGCCATGCAAAAGTACCGAGGACTGATCCGCGAGACCGACGATTTCGTGCCCTACTTCCGCGCAGCCACGCCGGAACAGGAGATCGCCGGGCTCACCATCGGCTCGCGCCCTGCCAAACGGCGTACCGGCGGCGGCGTGGAGAGCCTGCGCGCCATCCCCTGGATCTTCAGCTGGACCCAGACCCGGTTGCTGCTGCCGGCGTGGCTCGGCGTGGGCGAGGCCCTGGCCCATGCCCAACAGGGCGGCCGCGGCGACGAACTGCGTACCATGTTCGAGCAATGGTCGTTCTTCCGCGCCTTTATTGACATGGTGGAGATGGTGCTGGCCAAAGGCGATCCGGACGTGGCGGCGCTGTACGACCAACGCCTGGTGCCGCCGGAACTGCAGCCTCTGGGCAAGGACCTGCAAGCGCGCTTCCGCAGTACGCTGGACGCGGTATTGCAGGTCAGCGGCCATCAGCGGCCGCTGGACGATTTTCCGGTGGTGCGACGCTCGGTGGATGTGCGCAACCCCTATGTGGATCCGCTCAACCGCCTGCAGGTGGAACTGCTGCACCGGGTACGCCACGGTCAGGAGGAAAACCTGCGCAAGGCCTTGCAGGTCTGCATCAACGGTATTGCCGCCGGCATGCGCAACACCGGCTGACTTCGATTTCGCTCACGGCGGGTCGGCCCGGCCGACCCGCCCCGACAGGAACCCCGTTCACGAACATGCGTCTTCCCGACTACAAACACGCGTTCATCGATTTCGCCCTGCAGCGGGAGGTGCTGCGCTTCGGCAGCTTCACGCTGAAGTCCGGGCGCCAGAGTCCCTATTTCTTCAACGCCGGCCTGTTCAACACCGGCTCGGCGCTGGCGGAACTGGGCCGTTACTACGCCCGCGCCATCGTTGAATCCGGAATCGCGTTCGACATGCTGTTCGGCCCGGCCTACAAGGGCATTCCCCTGGCTGCGGTGACCGCCGTGGCCCTGGCGGACCACCATGCGCGCGATGTGCCCTACGCTTTCAACCGGAAGGAGGCCAAGGACCACGGCGAAGGTGGCGTCATCGTGGGCGCACCGCTGCAGGGCCGGGTACTGGTGATTGACGATGTGATCTCTGCCGGCACCTCGGTGCGTGAATCCGTACAGCTGATCGATGCGGCCGGGGCCAGCCTGGCCGGCGTGGCCATCGCGCTGGATCGCCAGGAACGGGGAACCGGAGACAGCTCGGCCGTGCAGCAGGTGGAACAGGAGTTCGGCGTTCCGGTGGTCCCGGTGGTGACCCTGGAAGACCTGGTGCGCTGGCTGGAGGGCAACGGCCGCCATGCAGACCATCTGGAGGCTATTCGCGATTACAGCAGCCGCTACGGGGCCTGAGCGGCCCCGATACCTGCTGGCGCTGGCGCTGTTGCTGTTGGCAGCGACAGCGTTGGCAGGACACCAGTTGGAACTCCGCGTGGGCTCGGTCCACCACCCCCAGATCAGATTGGATGACCTCAGGATCCACCTGGCCGTGCCCGTCTCCGGCCGTATCGAGCGCGGGCAGATCACCGTGCAGTCCGTCACATTCGCCGATCAGCAACTGGGCCCCGCGCGACTGGTCTGCGGCCGGTTGGATGTCTCCCTGCCGCAAATGAACTGCAGGGATGGCGATCTCAGCCTGGAACATCCCGACCTGGGCATCGTGCGCCTGCAGGGCTCGCTTCGGCATGGCCCCCGCGGCACACAGGCCGATTTCCAGGGCACGCTGAACGAGCGCCCCGTCCGACTCAGGCTGCAGTGGAAGCCGGACGGCGTGATGGTGCAACTGCGGCTCGAATCGCTGGCAGCAGAGCGCCTGGCCGAGTTTCTCCCGGAGCCGGGCTGGCACATGGAGGGGGAGGTGGATCTGAGTCTGTCCGCAGAACTGGAGGCAGACGGAACAGCCACCGGAACCGTGGTACTGACTGGCCGGGACATCGCGCTATCCAGCCCGGATGGCGCCATCGCCACCGACTCGCTCGCGTTCACGGCCATTGCCGGCCTGCAGGGTGACCCCGGGGAACAGCGCGGCACACTGCGTCTGCTCGGCAACGCCGGCCTGGCTTACGTGGACCCGGTCCTGCTCAACCTGGACGACTACCCTGGGGATTTGCTGGCAAACCTGATTCACCGCGACGGCCGTGTCTGGCTGGAGCAGCTGCGACTACGCCAGCCCGGGCTGCTGCAGGCACACGGCCAGGCCAGTCTGAGCTGGACCCCGGAACCCGCACTGCACAGCCTAAATCTTCGTGTCGAGGATGCCCGGTTACCTCAGGCATACAGCACGTTTCTGCACCCCTTCCTGATCGGTACGGTGCTGGACAGCCTGGACACCGGCGGCCGGGTCACAGGCGAGTTGGACGTGCGCGACGGCCAGCCGGTCAGCGCCTCCATGCGCTTGCATGAACTCTCCCTGGAGGACCAACGGGAACGGTTTGCGCTGCGGGGCCTCAGCGGGGATATCCGCTGGCTGGCGGACGCGGATGCAGCGCCTCCCCCCAGCCGGCTCCGCTGGCAATCCGGACAGGCCTACCGGGTGCACGTGGGCGCCGGGGAACTGGATGCGATACTGCAAGGCGACAGCCTGCGCCTGCGGCGGCCCTTGCGGCTGCCCGTGGAAGACGGCGCGCTGCGGCTGGACCGGCTGGAAATCCGTGGGCTGGGTAGCGAGGCATTCGCGGCCACGCTGGAGGGGCGGCTGGAGCCCATCAGCCTGGAAGCCCTGAGCGGGGCTCTGGGTTGGCCGGAACTACAGGGCACGGTCTCCGGCGCCATTCCGCAGGTCACCTACCGCAATCGACAGCTGGCGCTGGACGATGCGCTGCAGGCACGGGTATTCGACGGCAGCGTGCATGTGGACCGCTTCAGGCTTACTGATCCGCTGGGCCGTTTTCCCCAGTTACAGGCGGATATCCGTCTGCGCGGCCTGGATCTGGAACTGATTACCGGCACCTTCGCCTTCGGCCGCATCACGGGCCGACTGGACGGAGACGTGCAGGGACTCGAGTTGCTGGATTGGGAACCCGTGGCCTTTGATGCCCGGCTTCATACGCCAGCCAGCGACCGCTCCACGCGACGCATCAGCCAGCGGGCGATCGAGAACATCTCCGATCTCGGGGCCGGGGGCACGGCGTTGCTCTCCGGCACGGTGCTGCGCTTCTTCGACGACTTCCGCTACAGGCAGCTGGGCATCCGCTGCGTTCTGAGGGACAACGTCTGTCACATGAGCGGCATCCGCCCGGAAGGGGACGGTTACATCCTGGTGCAGGGCTCCGGCGTGCCGCGTGTGGACGTCATCGGTTTCACCCAGGCGGTGAGTTGGCCGACGCTGCTGGAGCAACTGCAGGCGGTCACCCAGTAGACCGCAGTGGGTCGCTGGTAGCGGGCCTGTGCCGGGTCCCCGGCACAGGCTTACCGCGGCGGTAACAGCCCTACAGCTACAAGCCAGACCCATCGCCTACTTCTGCTGCCAATTGCCCTGCCGGTCCTGGTAGTACCAGCCCGAGCGGGCATTGGCGATCCAGCGCTCGGCGAAGGTGCGGCGGATATCGTCTTCCCATTCCGGGTGGTTGTTGGCGACGGCGATCTGGCGGTACAGCGCCTGCCGGTCCGCATTCTCGTCGGCAATCAGCTGCCGCAGGCGATTACGTTCCGCCAGCGGCACAGCAGACTGCTCCCGCAGGACGATCTGCCCGTCACGGGTCAGGCCGATGGCGCCGGACTGGTAATGCGGCAGCAACTGGGGGTGGCGGGACTCCATGGAGGCCGTGATCTGCCGGATGGCCGGGGAGCTCACATCCAGATCGGGGCTCTGCGCCGAAGCAGTGGGTACCAGGCGGTTCAACAGGCGAATAGCCAGCGGCTCCTGTTGCTGAACCGGCGCCCGGCTCTGCGGTGGGCCGTTTTCCGGGGCCTGCTCCCGCCCCCACACATCCTGGATGATACGGTCCGCCGCCTGCTCGGCGGCGACAGCGGGAAAATACACATTGATGGTCACACAGGCGCTCAGCACCAGCAGCATGGGCAACAGGGACAAACGGGCAAGAGTCTTCACGTGCGGCACCCTCAATGCGGCCCCATCGGGCCATGACGTGGAACCAGTCTCAGCATACCCGAAATCAGCGGGGGCCGTAGCGATCCAAAAACTGTTCCAGACCGTCAGTATAACGCTCGCCACTGCGTAGGAAGCCGTCATTGTGCCCGCCTTCCAGTTCCAGGAACGCGCGGGGCTCCGGCGCCGCCTCGTACAAGCGCTGGCCGTGCGCGAACGGAATGATCTCGTCATCCCGGCTATGCACCACCAGTACCGGCGCGCTCACGCGCTGCACAGCGGCTTGCGTGTCATAACGGAGTCGCGCCAGGCGCCGCACCGGGAAGATGGGATACAGCTCTGCTGCCACGTCCGGCACCGAGGTGAAGGCGGATTCCAGAATCAGGGCTCCGGCACCCAGTTCCGCGGCGGTGTGACTGGCAACTGCGGCGCCCAGGGAGCGCCCGAACAGAATCAATTCCTCCGGCTCCACGCCGTGCGCCTGTCGCAACCAGTCCGCGGCGGCACGGCCGTCCCGGTACAGGCCCTGCTCCGAGGGCCGCCCCTCGCTCTGCCCATACCCCCGGTAGTCGATAATCAGCACGTTCAGCCCCAGCCGATGGAAAATCCGCAGGGAGTCCAGACGGTGGGAGATATTGCCCGCGTTGCCATGCAGGAACAGCAGCACCGGACCGTCCGATGCGCCGGGTACAAACCAGCCGTGCAGACGCACGCCGTCCTCGGTACTGATCCACACATCGTCATAGGCAAGCCCGATGCGTTCCGGGGTGGAGAGAATCTCCCGCCCGGGAACCCCCGGCAGGTGGATCAGCCGGGACTGGAACAGGTACAACGCAACCAGCAGCATCAGATAGATGACGGCCAGCAACGCGATGGCTCGCAGGATGAATCCCATGGCTCACAGCCTACCCGATCTGACGCCGGTTTCACGGCCTGATACGCTTGATGAGACGTGGTAAGGAAGCGCGGCATGCAGAACAGCATACGAAACCCACTGATCGCCGCCTGCATTCTGCTGCTGACCGCCTTGCTGATCAGCGGCTGCGGCAGCCTGCAGCGCGGATACGATGCCGCACTGGTGCTGGGCGACCTGGCGGCCGGGAATGAAGACAGCCGGCTGAAACGCCGCACGGAAACTCCGGAACGGGTGGACCACCCCTTCGCGGTGGACGGACGGTCGTATGCGGCCGACCTCTACCTTCCGGAAA
>SLCE01000159.1 GCA_007125985.1 Ectothiorhodospiraceae bacterium
GCGCGCCATCATGGAAGGCATGGGAGTGGAATTCCGCCTCAACACCGATGTGGGAACGGACATCCCCTTCGGCCAGTTACTCGATGACTTTGATGCCGTATTCCTCGGCATGGGCACCTATGCCGCCATGCGCGGCGACTTTCCAGGCGAGGGGCTGCCCGGTGTACACGAGGCATTGCCCTACCTCATCTCGAACATCAACCGGCTGCTGGGCTACGAGCAGGATCCAAACGCCTTCATTAACATGCGCGGCCAACGGGTGGTGGTCCTGGGGGGCGGCGACACCGCCATGGACTGCAACCGCACCGCCATCCGCCAGGGCGCCCGAAGCGTCACCTGTGCCTACCGCCGCGACGAGGAGAACATGCCGGGCTCACGCCGGGAGGTGGCCAATGCCAAGGAAGAAGGTGTGCAGTTCCTGTGGAACCGGCAACCCCTGGAAATCGTGGGTAACAACCATGTCGAAGGAGTACGCCTGATCACGACTGAACTGGGGCCTCCGGACGCCCAGGGCCGGCGACGTCCTGAGACGGTACCCGGCACCGAGGAAGTGATCGCCGCCGACCAGGTGATCATCGCGTTCGGGTTCCAGCCCAGCCCAGCGGACTGGTTCCGTGAATTCGACATCCAGACCGACACGCGCAACCGGGTCAACATCGAGCACGGTGGTGATTGTTTCGGTCAGACGTCCAACCCGAAGGTGTTCTGCGGGGGAGACATGGTGCGCGGCTCCGATCTCGTAGTCACCGCGGTGTTCGACGGTCGGCGCGCGGCAACCGGCATTCTCGACTACCTGGGGCTGTAGCATAGCCCTGCCCGCCCGCGGCTGGTACGATCGAACCAGCCCGCCGTCAGGCTGCTGGCGGCATTCCCAACACGTACCAAGGCTGGACCATGACCGCTGCACTCCAGAACGATCTGCTGCTCCGCGCCCTGCTCCGACAGCCCACCGAACGTACCCCAGTGTGGATGATGCGGCAGGCCGGACGCTACCTGCCGGAATACCGCGCAACCCGGGCGCAGGCCGGCAGTTTTCTTGACCTGTGCAAGAACACGGAACTGGCCTGCGGGGTGACGCTGCAACCGCTGGAGCGCTTCCCGCTGGATGCGGCCATTCTCTTCTCGGACATCCTCACCATTCCCGACGCCATGGGGCTGGGCCTGTATTTCGCGCCCGGCGAGGGGCCGAAATTCCAGCGACCGGTGCGCAGCGAGGCCGACATCGCCGCACTGTCCGTGCCCGATCCGGGAGCGGAACTGCGTTACGTCACAGATGCGGTCAGCCTCATTCGCCGGGAACTGCGTGGGCGCGTTCCATTGATCGGCTTCACCGGCAGCCCGTGGACTCTGGCCACGTACATGATCGAGGGCGGCTCCAGCAAGAACTACGCGTATGCCAAGGGCATGCTGTACGATCGCCCGGACCTCATGCACCGGTTGCTCGACAAACTGGCCCAGTCCGTAACCGCCTACCTCAACGCACAGGTCGCCGCCGGGGCCCAGGCTCTGATGATGTTTGACACCTGGGGCGGCATCCTGACCCCGGCGGCCTACCGTGAATTTTCGCTGCGCTATGCGGAACAAATCATTGCCGGCGTCACCAAACAGAACGAAGGCCGTGACGTTCCGCTGGTATTCTTCACCAAAGGGGGCGGGCCCTGGCTCGAGGCCATGGCAGGCATCGGCGCCCATGGGCTCGGCGTGGACTGGACCCAGGACCTGGGCGATGCCCGCCGCCGCGTCGGAGACCGCGTGGCGCTGCAGGGTAATCTGGACCCCAGTGTGCTGTACGCCACCCCCGAGGTGATCCGCCAGCATGTCGCCGATGCCCTGGCCAGCTTTGGCCACGGCCACGGTCATGTATTCAACCTGGGGCACGGCATTCACCCGGAGGTACAGCCGGAACATGCAGCCGCCATGATCGAGGCGGTCCATGAACTGAGCCCGGCCTACCACTGATGAGCATTCCGGAGACGGCGTCAACCGATGAGCAACGGTGAGCCAGGCCACACAGATTCAGCACAACGCCGCTCCCGCAAGCGGCGGCCGCGACGCCGATCCCGGAACAAAGGCATGAAGATCCGTACCTTGTCCGCCGGGGTGGTGGTGGTGCGCAGAGAGGATGATGGCTGGCGGCTTTTGCTGCTCCGGGCCTTTCAGTACTGGGATTCCCCGAAAGGCAAGGTAGAGGAAGGCGAGACACCGCTTCAGGGCGCCCTGAGAGAAGTGGAGGAGGAGACCGGAATCACCGAACTGGATTTCTTCCTCGGCCATGATTACGTGGAAACCGGCCCCTACGCCCAGGGCAAGGTGGCCCGCTACTATATTGCCCGCACTCCGTCCCGCAGGGTTGTGCTCGGCATCAACCCGGAGCTCGGCCGCCCGGAACACCAGGAATACCGCTGGGTTGGCTTCCGTACCGCCCGAAAGCTGGCCTCGCCCCGCGTGCGCCGGGTACTGGACTGGGCCGAAGCCCAGCTCGACTACGGCCAGGCCGGTGACCATCAAACCACGCCGGAGCCCTCCTCCGACTAAGCGGTTTCGCCAACACCGTCACAAAACGGCCACACAGTTAGTGGCCCCACCCTGCGTGCAAATCCGTACGCGCACTCGTATCCGCCCGCCCATCGCCCAAACGGGTTACCCCATTCGGGTTAGCGACGGCCGCGCCGGCGCGTTGTAGCCTACGGGGCGTTTGGATACCATCCGCCAAGGCTTCGGGAACGAGGCCCCAGGGCACCTATCAACCCAAAAACGAAACAGGATAGAAACCACATGAAGAAGACCCTTGCTTCGCTGTTCGCCGCCGGCCTGCTGGCACCGGCCATCGCCTCCGCCAACGACATCAGCTACAGCTACGTGGATGGTGGCCTGGCGCTGTACCCGGACTTCGAGGACCAGACTTTCATCGGCATCGACGCCACCGGCTCCTTCGCGGTCACGCCGGACATCTTTGTCTTTGGTGGTTTGAAGTACCTCACCGATGATCTGGATTTGACAGCCATTCACGTCGGCGGTGGCTACCGGTTCGAAGTGGCACCGGCCACCGACATCTGGGGCGGCCTGACCATTGAGTACCAGGAGATCGAGTTTACGGGCCGCAGCTGTGACATATTCGGCAACTGCACGTCCAGGACGGTTTCCTTCGATGACACCTCGCTCGGCATCCGCGGCGGGCTGCGTCACCGTCTGAATGAAGACTTTGAAGTCGGCGGCAGCGCTCGCATTGTCACCGGTGACCTGGATTACTTCGGCATCAGCGGTTACGGCCAGTACTTCCTGAACCAGAACCTGGGCGTAATCGGCGAAGTCGACCTGTATGACGGCGAACTCGGCCTGATCGGCAAGGTGCGTTTCAACTTCTGATCGCAAATCCCGCGCAGAACCAGCCCGGCCGGCTCTGCCCGCCGGGCTTTTTCGTGGCCGTCCCGTTTTGGCACCCTGCCGCCGGCACAGGCATACTATGCGCACCCCGCAAGCAGGAGATGAACCGTGACAAGCCGAAACCTCACCGTGGGTGACTTCCCCGGAGCCCGGATGCGCCGCATGCGGCGCGACAGTTTCTCCCGCCGCCTCATGCGGGAACACCGGCTGAGCACGGATGATCTGATCTACCCGGTCTTCGTGCTTGAAGGCGAGAACCAGCGCCAGGCCGTGGATTCCATGCCCGGCGTGGAGCGACGCTCCATCGACCTGCTGCTGGAGGAACTGGACGAAGTCCATGCCCTGGGCATCCCGGCCATCGCCCTGTTCCCCGTGGTTCCGGCGGAACGCAAGACCGACGACGCGCGCGAGGCCTACAATCCGGACGGCCTGGTGCCCCGCGCCGTGCGCGCCATCAAGGCGCGCCTGCCGGACCTGGGCGTGATCACCGACGTGGCGCTCGATCCGTACACCAGCCACGGCCAGGACGGCGTTCTGGACGACAGCGGCTACGTGCTGAACGACGCCTCGGTGGATATCCTGGTCCGTCAGGCACTGAGTCACGCCGAGGCCGGCGCGGATATGGTGGCCCCGTCGGACATGATGGACGGCCGCATCGGCGCCATCCGTGAATCGCTGGAAGCCGCCGACTACTACACGGTGCGCATCATGTCCTATGCCGCCAAGTACGCCTCCAGCTATTACGGCCCGTTCCGTGACGCCGTGGGCTCCGCCGGCAACCTGGGCGGCGGCGGCAAGCACAGCTATCAGATGGATCCGGCGAACGCCGACGAAGCCCTGCGGGAAGTGGCCATGGACCTGCAGGAAGGAGCCGACGCGGTGATGGTGAAGCCGGGCATGCCCTATCTGGACGTGGTTCACCGGGTAAAGGAACACTTCGGCGCACCCACCTTCGTCTACCAGGTGAGCGGCGAGTACGCCATGTTGATGGCAGCCGCACGGAACGGCTGGCTGGATGAGCGGGCCTGCGCTCTGGAGGCGCTGACCGCCATGAAACGGGCCGGTGCCGACGGCATTCTCACCTACTTTGCCAAACGCGCCGCCCAATGGCTGCGGGAGGAGCCGGCCTGATCCACCGGAGTCCCCGCCCGTTCCCGCATGTGGCTGCTCCGGCGTTGGGCTCCCGGCCCACGTTCGCTATACTGCCGCGCACTATGACATTCTGATGTCATTCCGATGACAGGCGGGCGGCCCCATGTTCTCCAAGAGCTACTTTTCCGGAATCTTCGGCAGTTCTCCGTTCAAGCCCCTGCAGGAGCACATGGCCAAGGTGGTGGAGTGCACCGAACAGTTGGTGCCGCTGTTCCAGGCCGTTGCCCGTAGGGACTTCGCCGATGTGGAAAAATATCAGCAGGCGGTGGCCAACCTGGAGGACGTGGCGGACGACATGAAGCGCGAATTGCGCCTGCGCCTGCCCGACACTCTGTTTCTGCCGGTGGACCGGCGCGACCTGCTGGAGCTGCTGCGCCTGCAGGACAAGATCGCCAACAAGGCCAAGGACATCGCCGGCCTGGTGCTCGGAAGGCAAATGACCCTGCCGGAGCCCATGATCAAGCCCTTCATGGCCTACGTTGAACGCTCCATTGATGCCGCCCGACAGGCCCACCACACCGTGGATGAGCTGGATGAACTGGTGGAAACCGGCTTCCGCGGCTCCGAAGTTGAACTGGTCAAAAACCTGCTGGAAGAACTGGGGCGCATCGAGAAAGACACCGACAACATGCAGATCAAGCTACGCGCCACCCTGCGGGAACTGGAACAGGACCTGCCCCCTGTGGACGTGATGTTTCTCTACAAGATTATTGAACTCGTCGGCCAACTCGCCGACCTTGCCGAGCGCGCCGGGAGCCGCTTGCAGATGATGCTGGCCAAGTAAAGGCACCACCACCGCCAGCCACGTCACCTGGGGGGATCAATGGAATTCGGCATGACGTACCTGGTCCTGGCAGCCATATTCGGCCTGTTCATGGCCTGGGGTATCGGCGCCAACGACGTGGCCAACGCCATGGCCACCTCCGTGGGCTCGCGTGTGCTGACCATCAAACAGGCGGTGATCATCGCTGCTATCTTCGAGTTTGCCGGGGCGGTGCTGGCCGGCGGCGAGGTCACCAACACCATCCGCTCCGGCATCATCGAGGTGGGGCTGCTTGAAGGCAGGCCGGAGGAACTCATTTTCGGCATGCTGGCCGCTCTGCTGGCCGCCGGCACCTGGTTGCTGATTGCATCGACCATGGGCTGGCCGGTATCCACCACCCATTCCATCGTCGGTGCTATCGTCGGCTTCGCCATCGCGGGCCTGGGCTGGGGCGCGGTGCAGTGGCCGGTGATCGGTTCCATCGCCATGAGCTGGGTGATCTCGCCTCTGCTCGCGGGCTTCGTCGCCTACCTGCTGTTCCGCAGTGTACAAATGCTGGTGCTGGACCGACAGGACCCCATCAGCAGCGCCCGCCGCTACGTGCCGGTGTACATCTTCCTCACCGGCTTCATCATGTCCCTGATGACCATTCTCAAGGGGCTGACGCACGTCGGGCTCAACCTGAACGCCCCGGAGGCCATCTCCATCGCAACGTTGATCGGGCTGGTGCTCGCGGTGGGCGGCAAGTTGGTCATCAATCGGATTCCCGTGGATCCGAACCTGGACCGCAAATTCCACTATGCGAACGTGGAACGCATCTTCGCGGTGCTCATGGTGGTGACGGCCTGCGCCATGGCCTTTGCCCACGGCTCCAACGACGTGGCCAACGCCATCGGGCCGGTGGCCGCGGTACTCAGCGCCGTGCAAACGGGTGAGGTACAGGCGCAGGCCGCCGTGCCCACCTGGGTGCTGCTGCTGGGCGCCAGCGGTATCGTGGCCGGTCTGCTGATGATGGGCCACCGGGTGATTGCCACTGTGGGCCGGGAGATCACCCAGCTCACCCCCAGCCGCGGCTTTACCTGCGAACTGGCGGCAGCGGGTACCGTGGTCATGGCCTCCGGCTTCGGCATTCCGGTCTCCACCACGCACACCCTGGTAGGCGCGGTGCTGGGCGTGGGCATGGCCCGCGGCATCGCGGCTCTGAACCTGAGCGTGGTGCGGGGTATTTTCCTGTCCTGGATCGTCACCTTGCCCGCCGGTGGTATCCTGTCCATCATCTTCTACCAGATTCTGAGCATGATCTTCGGCTGAGCCGCCGCTCCGGCTCGGCCCTGCCGGAGGCACAATGACCGACCGCTACGCCGTATTCGGCAATCCCGTGAACCATAGTCAGTCACCCTGGATCCACACCCGTTTCGCCGAACAGACAGGACAGGACCTGGAATACAGCCGCGTGGAAGTCCCGCTGGACGGCTTCGCCGCCGCAGTGCAACGGTTTTTCCAGCAAGGTGGCCAGGGGCTGAATATCACCGTGCCCTTCAAGCAGGAGGCGTGGGCCCTGTGCCAGCAGCGCAGCCCCCGGGCGGAAAACGCCGGCGCAGTGAACACACTGTTGCTTCGCGAGGATGGCGCCCTTTTCGGCGACAACACCGACGGCATCGGACTGTTGCGGGACCTCCGGAATACGCTGGGGCTGGAACCCGCCGGCAAGCGTCTGCTGGTTCTCGGCGCCGGCGGCGCCGTGCGCGGCGTTCTTGAGCCCTTGCTGGATACCGGCCCGACCACCCTGGTCATTGCCAACCGCACCGTCGCCAAGGCAGAGGCATTGGCGGAAGCGTTCGGGCCGCCGGTGATCGCCTGTGGCTTTGACGCCCTGGCCGACCAGCAATTCGACCTGCTCATCAATGCCAC
>SLCE01000067.1 GCA_007125985.1 Ectothiorhodospiraceae bacterium
GCCGGCGCGGCGGCCCACACCAGCGTTCCGGTCGCGGCCCCGACCACCGCCGGGGCGTCCGCGACCCGCCTGCTTCCGTACCAACGGCTGGGGTTTTTCCCGGGGGTCCGGCTCGAAGCCGGGGAACACCTCGCGCTGGAATTCCCGCTTCAGCAGCCTTTCGATGCCGTTCAACAGCTTGAATTCATCGACACAAACCAGGGACAGCGCTTCGCCACCGTTGCCGGCGCGGCCGGTACGGCCAATGCGGTGCACGTAATCCTCCGGCACATTGGGCAACTCAAAGTTGACCACGTGGGGCAGCTGGTCGATGTCCAGGCCACGGGCGGCAATATCAGTGGCCACGAGCACACGGACACCACCACGCTTGAAATCACTCAATGCCCGGGTCCGCGCGGTCTGGCTCTTGTTGCCATGAATCGCGGCTGCGGGCAGGCCATCCTTTTCCAGGAAATCCGCCAGCCGGTTCGCGCCGTGCTTGGTACGGGTGAACACCAGGACCTGGCGCCAGTCGCCTTCACGAATCAGGCGACTGAGCAGCGGCCGCTTGGCATCGCGACCCACGGTGTACACAGTCTGGTCCACCGTTTCCGCCGCCGTGTTGCGGCGTGCCACGGTGATTTCCGTGGGGTCTTTTTGCATGCTTCGGGCCAGCTTTCGGATGTCGTCCGAGAAGGTGGCCGAGAACAGCAAGGTCTGACGTTCCCGCGGCAGCTTGGCGATAATTTTGCGGATATCGTGGATAAAGCCCATGTCCAGCATGCGGTCCGCTTCATCCAGCACCAGGATTTCCACCTGCGACAGATCCGCGGTGCCCTGCCCGAGGTGATCCAGCAGGCGACCGGGCGTGGCCACCAGAATGTCCACGCCACGGCGCAGCGCCTGGATCTGGGGGTGGATGCCCACGCCGCCGAAAATCACCGCGGACTTCAGCGGGAGGTGCTTGCCATAGGTGGTGATGCTTTCCTGAACCTGAGCGGTGAGCTCACGGGTCGGGGTGAGCACCAGGGCACGGACCGCACGGGCCTTGCCTTCCGGACGTGCTTCCATCAGGCGCTGCAGCATGGGCAGGGTGAACCCTGCGGTCTTGCCGGTGCCCGTCTGGGCGGCTGCCATGATATCGCCACCCTGGAGGACAGCGGGGATTGCCTTGGCCTGCACGGGTGTGGGGGTCGTGTAGCCCTGGTCCGCAACAGCACGTAGCAGCGCGGCCGACAGGCCGAGTTCATTAAACAACATAATCAGGGAGACTCCTGGAGTGCCTTCCCGCCAGGGCGAAATCATCGCGGCGGGCCCGGTCCAGGCTAAAGAGAAAGACGACTTCGAGGGAAATACCGCGAAAGCGCGATGCTGACCGGAGCGCATCAACTGGCGGGCACCTTACCACAACATCCCAACTTGCACAGGACTATTTCTCCAGCCACGTTGATTTCGGCCGGCAGGCAATGCAAGGATGCTCATGGCACTATGCAGAAGCGAATGCACACCAACAAGAGGAGAAACGACCATGGGTTTTGCACTGTCGGACATGCAACTGCGCAGTGGCGCCTTCGGCCCGCATCAGGCCATTCCCAAGAAGTACACCGGAGAAGGTGACGACGTCTCGCCGGCGCTGGAATGGTCCAAGGCCCCGGAGGGCACCCAGGCCTTCGCGGTGGTTTGCCACGATCCGGACGCCCCGCTGGTCTCGCCGGGCACCTACGGCTTCGTCCATTGGGTGCTCTACAACATTCCGGGATCGGTCACCAGCCTTGGCGAAAACAACCAGGAGCACACTGCCGGCAAAAACGACTTCGGCAATGCCGGGTACGGCGGCCCCATGCCACCGGAAGGCCATGGTGTACACCATTACTACTTCTGGGTGCTGGCGCTGGACAAGAAGCTGGATCTGCCAGCCGGGCTGAGTCTGTGGGAGTTGCTGGAAAAAATTGAGCCCCACGTCATCGCCATGAACCGCCTGGTCGGCACATACGAGCGGAACTAACAGCAGCAGGGTCGGGAGGCAGCCTGGCCCAGGCCGCCTCCCGCCTGGCCGCTACGCATCCGGCGCCGCTCCGCGCGGCGCCGAGTACACCAGATCCGCCTCGCCGCAGTGTTCGAGGATGAAGGCCCGGGCCGCATCCCGCAGCCTCACGGCCTCGGCCCAATCATCCCCCTGTGGCCAGAGCGGCTCACCCACGACGACAGTGACCGATCCGGGCCGAGGCAGCCATTCACTGCCTCGCAGCCGCCGCCGCGTGCCACGCAGGGCAACCGGGACCACGGGTGCTCCGGTACGCACCGCCGTCACGAAGGCGCCCATGCGGAACACATCCACCCCTTCTGCCGGCCGAAACGTGCCTTCCGGGAAAAATGCCAGCGAATCCCCGGCGTCCAGCGCACGGAATGCCGGTTCGGTGTCCCGATTGGCCTGCAAGGGGTCGAAGCGTTCCACGAAGAACACCCCCATCCGCTCAAGCAGACCACGCAACAGCGGGCGCCCCCGTAGTTCCGCCTTGGCAATGTAACGGAAGTCCCTGGGAAGCGCCGCGGTAAGCATCAATGGGTCCAGATAGCTGGCGTGGTTGGCCACCAGCACACACGGCGTGTCTACCGGTACCCGTGCGGCCCCCTCGACCCGCAGACGGATTCCGGCCAGCGGGGCCAGGAGCCGCCCGACCCAATGGCCGAATCTCCAACGCCAGGCCCGCCGCGGCAGCAACATCAGCACCGGCCACCCGATCACCGCTATGATGGCGAACAGCAACCAGGCGTAGGCGGCGTAGCCCCACCGCAGTATCCCGCGCCCGGCCACACCAACCCGACCACGCAGGGCGACCAGCCCAAGCCGCAGCACCTGACGCCACACTGCATCCTGCGTCTCACCAAGCCGCCCACTGCGGTAGCGCTCGCGAATCGCGGCCCTGCGAATCTTGCCACTGGAGGTCTTGAGCACCCCGTGCGGCGGAACCAGGCGAATGTCATCCGCGGGAACATGGATCACATCCACGGTCACATCCCGAATCGCCCGACGGAGGCGCTCCCGGGTGTGCTCGTCCTGGTTGCGGGTCTCGGCAACCACCACCAACTTCTCCACGCCCGTTTCCGTATCCGGGTTACCGAACACGGCCACGCAGCCCTTACGGACGCCTTCCACCTGCCCGATCGCCTGTTCCAGGTCATAAGGGTAGATATTGCGGCCGCCGCGCACGATCACATCCTTTACGCGGCCGCTGATGTACAACTCGCCATCAGCAAGATAGCCGCGGTCACCGGTACGCAGCCAGCCATCGTGGAACAGGTCACGGCTCTTTTCCGTGTCGCCGAAATACCCGTTGGTCGCCGACGGGCCACGGAATTCCACCTCCCCGTCATGGCGCTCGCCAAGCGCCTGACCATGAACATCAACGATGCGGATGTCATAGCCGTCCAGCGGCGGTCCGCAACTCACCAGCGTCAACGCAGTCTCGTCCTTCTCGTCCACCGGGCGGGCTTCCCCGTCGCCGGAAAACGCGGCCTGGGAAATGCGGTCTACCACCACACCGTGGCCCGGGCGGGCAACACAGAGGCCGACCGCCGCTTCGGCCAGGCCGTACACGGGCATCAATGCCCGCCGGTCAAGGCTGGCGGGGGCAAGACGTTCCGCAAAGCGTCGCATGGTCACGGCGCTCACCGGTTCCGCGCCATTGAACGCCACCCGCCAGCTACTCAGATCCAGTCCCTGAATCTGCTCATCACTCAAGGCCCGCAGACACAGCTCAAAACCGAAGTTGGGGCTGCCGGACAACGTGGCACGGTAGCGGTGAATCAGTTCCAGCCAGCTCACCGGTCGCGCCAGAAAACTCAACGGCGAGGTCACCACCAGCGGCACGGAGAAATACATGCTTCCCAGCCAGGCGGCAATCAGGCCCATGTCGTGGTAGAGGGGAAGCCAGCTCACGAACACGTCGCGCGAGCTGACATCCAGCCGCTGCCCCATGGCACGGATATTGGCCAGCAATTGCGCATGGGCCAGCATCACGCCCTTGGGATCCCCCGTGCTGCCGGAGGTGTACTGCAGGAGCCCGAGGCTGGAGGCAGCGGGGTGCTCGAAGCGTTGTTCCACAGCCGAACGAGACAACTCCGCAGCAGTCAGCACCGTGGTCAGGCCTGGTGCCTCGGCCCGCAGCAGACCGGCCACGCGCCGCCCCTCGGGTACGGTGATCAGAATCCAGGCCCCGGCGTTGCTGAGAATACGACCATGCCGCCGCAGGTGTTCCTCCAGCTGTGCCGGACGGGCGGGCGGGTAGATGGGCACTGGCACCGCACCGGCGCGCAGAATGGCAACGAAGCTCACGAAATAATCGCGGCCCGTGGGCAACATCAAGGCCACCCGGTCACCACCGCGGAGACCGCGGGCAACCAGACCGGAGGCGATACGGGTGGCGGCAGCATCCAGCTCCGCATAGCTCAATGTGGTGACCTGCCCACCACCCTCATGAATATGCAGATGGGGCCGATCCGGATGCCGGTCCAGATGCCAATCCAGCACCCCGTTCAGGGTTTCCGCGCTGTCCGGCGCATCCCCGACCTCCTCCAGCTCCGTCACGGCTTCATGCTCTGACTGATCCGTGTGCAGACCGTGCGCCGAGGAGATGAAGCGCAGCAATTCAGCCGGAGTTTCCACGAGCAAGGCGGACTCCGGAAGACTCACCGTGAACGCCTGCTCCACCCGCACCAGCAGCTCCGCCCGGGCCAGGCTATCGAGGCCGAGGTCACGATCCAGCCGGGTCCGCGGCCCGACCGACACACTTGATTCACGTCCCGGCTGCGTCTCGCGCACCAGCTCTTCGATCAGGGTTTCCAGCCGACGCTGCATCTGCCGCGCCGAGCGCCGGTGCGAGGTGCGAGCCTCTTCTGCCATAACCGCCTCAGTCCGTGTGCGTTTCCTGGTGATGCCGTTCCAGACGACGCCGCGCCCAGGCGCCCAGTAGCAGGAGCAACGCCAGAATCACCAAAGGCAGTACATCCCAGGCATCAACCAGTTCACCCCGCTCCAGCGCCCCGACACCGCGATGGATTGCAGTCGCGTACACGCCCCACTTGATGCTCAGCCCGATCACTGCGGCGAGCACGAACCCCGTCAACGGGAGGCGCAGCATGCCTCCAGCATAGTTCACCACCGAATGCGGAAAACCGGGCAGGATGCGCAGGGCGCATTGCGTGGCCAGATCACTGCGTCGGGAGAGAAATGCGGTCACCCGCTGTGCATTGTGACCCAACTTCCAGTCACGCCCCAGGCGCCGTGCGAATGCATAGGCGGATACGGCACCAAGCACGCTACCGGTCAGCAGTATCAGCACCGCCACCACCGGCGGATGGAACGGCGCCACCAGCCACACAAAAATGCTGGCCGGCAGGGCAAAGGTGAACATCAGCACCATGGCCAGCAGAAGCAAGGCCAACATGGCGGGGTGCGCAGTCAGCCACTGCCCCCATTCCAGCAAATCGCTCAGCAAGATCGGCTGCCAGATGGACAGCACCAGCCCGGCCGCGACGAAAGCGCCCAGAATCCAGGGCCCTGTCTGCATGGTGCGTCGTGTTCCGTTCATGCCCGGTATCCTTAATGGTCGAGTTACGATAGTAACCTGATTCACCATTGAGTCCCGAACCGGAGGAACGGCCATCATGCGCGAACGACTGGAGAAAATGCTGGCCGAGGGTCAGGATTCAGCCATGCTCCGCTTCACACTGGGAAATGCCCTACTCCAAGACGGCGATGCAGCCGGCGCTGTGGAACACCTGAAGGAGGCGGTCCGCCAGCAGCGCGATTACTCTGCCGCCTGGAAACTGCTGGGCAAGGCATACTCCGAACTCGGTGATCTGGAGCAGGCGCGATCCACCTACGCGGAAGGCATCGCCATTGCCCGTGACAAGGGAGACCTGCAGGCTGCGAAGGAGATGGAGGTCTTCCGACGGAGACTGAGGAAACTGTGATGGATGCCCACGGCGCTCTACCTCTCCGGGTTGCCAATTCGTGAATCTCAGCATCCATTGGGGTGCCCCGGGGACGAATTATCGATTAGCCAGACCCGCAGGATGCCATACGGATAAACCCGGATGACCTCCGGGGAGCACCCAATTCCTTCCGCAGTCGCGCTTCAGCTAATTTACCTGTTAAGGAACCGCGGGCGTTGGGGATGCTGTCAGATGAAAACAAGAGCAGCAGGACGACAGAAAAACACAACGGAAAGGCGCCACCTCTATTTTATCTTCTGCGAACACACCGGCCAGGTAACTGGGATTAGTGAGGAGCGTCCGAAACGGGGATCCTACCGAGCATCGGACAGTTTCACCGGAGAACCGAGACTGGCTCTGAAAGTTGCCGCAGAAGCCACGCGTATTGACGGCAGACCCTTTGGGGTTTCACAAAAACCGAATGGAGACCTGGAGATTGTCCGATGTGGATAAACTTCCCCAGAGCGAGCGATGATCAAGGAATATGCCGGATCACATTGTCCAGGGACTGCGGCAAGGAGGAACGGAATTGGACCTGACCGGACAATACACGCTCCACGGCCAGCACCTGCACGTCCGGCTCACGCTGAACCATACGGGTGGGCATCTTGAAACAGCGCTGGACATCCATGACATTACTGACGGAAAAAATGTTGCCATCTGCCAGTGCTTCTACGGCCCGGCACCGCAGGCCGATGTCCTGAATTTGGTCGCCGATGCCTTGCACCGCCTGGGCCTGCAACGGGTCAAAACCCGTATCCTCAGGCGTTCGTTCCAGCGCACTCTGTCCGAGCGCAAGCCGTGACCCTGGGCGCTCCGCCGTTCGCCTAACTCGCCACCGCCGAGCCGGCCTCTTCGCCCGTCACCGGCAGGCTGAAGCAGAAACAAGCCCCTGACTCATTGCCCGCGTCAAGCCACAGTTTTCCATCGTGGGCCTCGATTATGCTTTTACTGATTGCCAAGCCCAGCCCCATGCCCTCAGCCTTGGTAGTCACGAAGGGAAAGAACAGTTGATCGCGAACATGTGAATCACTCCCCGGGCCCTGATCAAGAACCGACACGCACACCGGCCCGGAATCCAACCGAAACGCGCGAACCCACACCACATGTTCGCCGGGTGGCAATCGTTCCATGGCATCCATGCTGTTCCTGAGCAGATTCAGAAGAACCTGCTGAATCTGTATACCATCCACGAAGGCTTCGGGGAGATCGTCCCTGA
>SLCE01000077.1 GCA_007125985.1 Ectothiorhodospiraceae bacterium
CAGATACAAACCAGACTTTTAACATGTATTTTAAATATATTTAAATCAGGCAGCTGCCAAAACCACAACCAGGTACTGCCGGGCATTCATGGCGAAACTGTAAGGGAGACTGAATCCATGTCATCAATCAGACGGCTCTGGTGGTTTCTGGGGATCCTGTTCGTGGGTTCCTTTGGCGCATTGCTACTGATCGGGGGAGAGATCTACCGGCAGGCGCCCCCCATGCCGGACCAGGTCGTGGCCGAGGATGGCCGTACCGTGTTCACGCTGGATCAAATTCAGCGTGGCCGTCAGGTCTGGCAGACCATGGGTGGCCAGCAGTTGGGGTCAATTTGGGGCCATGGGGGCTACGTGGCGCCGGACTGGACAGCGGATTGGCTGCACAGGGAGATCACGGTGCTACTCGATCACTGGGCTAAGGCGGACCACGGCCGTGACTGGGCCGCGCTGGGCGAGGAGCAGCAGGCAGCGCTGAAGGCAAGACTGAAATCGACCCTGCGCACCAATACCTGGGACGAAGACACCCGCACCATCACAGTGTCCAACGACCGCGCCGATGCCATAGAACGGGTCTCCACCCATTATGTGAACCTGTTCGGCAGCGAGCAGCGATTGTCGGAACTGCGCGAGAAATACGCCATTCCGGAGGACCCGGTTCCGAGCCTGGAGCGCCGGGAACTGGTGCCCGCCTTCTTCTTCTGGACGGCCTGGGCCGCGGCAGCGGAACGCCCTGGCAAAGCCATCACCTATACCAACAACTGGCCCCACGAACCACGCATCGACAACCGGCCCAGCACGGCCAATGCCATGTGGTCCATTGCCAGCGTGATTCTGCTGCTCGCGGCCATCGGCGCCATGGTCTGGTTCTACGCGGCCTCGCGCAGGGAAGAGGTGTTGCCCACACCGCCGGACGAGGATCCGCTCAAGGCCATGAAGGCCACCCCCTCCATGCTGGCGACACGCAAGTACTTCTATACCGTGTTGGCGCTATTCATGGCCCAGATCGGCATGGGCGTGCTCACCGCCCACTACGCCGTGGAAGGCCAGGGGCTGTTCGGCTTCCCGCTGGCGGATTATCTCCCCTATGCGGTCACCCGCACCTGGCACACCCAGTTGGCCATCTTCTGGATTGCCACCGCCTGGTTGGCCACCGGGCTGTACATCGCGCCCGCCATCTCCGGCCACGAACCCAAATACCAGAAGCTGGGGGTCAACCTGCTGTATGCGGCGCTACTGCTCGTGGTGGTGGGTTCCTTTACCGGCGAATGGCTTGGTGTGCAGCAGAAGCTGGGCCTGGATGCCAACTTCTGGTTCGGTCACCAGGGCTGGGAATACGTGGACCTGGGGCGGTTCTGGCAGATTCTGCTGTTCATCGGCCTGGTGTTCTGGCTGGTGTTGGTGGGCCGTTCCCTGTGGCCGGCCCTCAAGGAGCGCAGCCAGCGTCAGCCGCTGATCATTCTGCTGTTCCTGTCCACCGTGGCCATCGGCCTGCTTTATGCCGCCGCCTTCATGTGGGGCAAGCACACCCACCTTTCCATGGTCACCTACTGGCGCTGGTGGATCGTACACCTGTGGGTGGAAGGCTTCTTTGAGGTGTTCGCCACCGCTGTGATCGCGTTGATCTTCACCCGGCTCGGACTGATCCGCGCCAAACTGGCCGCTGCCGCTGTGTTGTTGGCCACGGTGATTTTCCTGTTCGGCGGCATTCTCGGCACCTTGCACCACCTGTACTTCTCGGGCACGCCCACCAGCGTACTGGCCATCGGTGCCATGTTCTCCGCGCTGGAAGTGGTACCGCTGGTGCTCATCGGCTACGAAGCCTACGAGAACTACCATATGAGCAAGCGCACCGAGTGGATGGAACGCTACAAGTGGCCGGTGTACTGCTTCGTGGCGGTGGCCTTCTGGAACCTGGTGGGTGCGGGCCTGCTGGGCTTCCTGATCAACCCGCCCATCTCGCTGTACTTCCTGCAGGCGCTGAATACCACACCGGCCCACGCCCATGGCGCACTGTTCGGGGTGTACGGCATGCTGGGCATCGGACTGCTGCTGTTCTGCCTGCAAAGCGCCAACCGAAGCATCCGCTGGAACAGCAAGCTGATGTCACCGGCCTACTGGATGCTGAACATCGGCCTAGGCATGATGGTGTTCATGTCGCTTCTGCCGGCCGGCGTGTACCAGGCCTACCACAGCATCACCACCGGCTTCTGGTACGCCCGTTCCGACGAAATCGTGCGCGGGCCGATCATGGAAGGCCTCGTGTGGCTGCGGGTGCCGGGTGACGTGGTCTTCGCCGCCGGTGCCGTGGTGTTGACCTATGCCGTGTACCGCGCCTGGCGGGAAGGTCAGGCGGCGGTCCGCGGCGGTGTCCATGTGCCCAGCCGGGCACCGGCCGACAAGCATTCCGGCATCGGCCTTTAAGGCGACACTGCATAACGGGCAGGCCGGCAGGGTGCCGGTCTGCCCGTTTTCATTCGGCCCAATCGTGCTAACCGGTGTATGCTAAAAACATCATTTGCACGCCACGTGCCTTCGAGCTGATGATTTCATGGAACTGACCTACCACACCGACTACGCGTTTCGGGTACTTATGTATGCGGGCGTCAACCCCGACCGGCGCGTGACACTGGGTGAGATTGCGGGTGCCTACGGCATCTCCAAGGAGCATCTGCGCAAGGTGGTCCACCGGCTGGCTCGGGAAGGGCTGCTCGCCACGGTCAAGGGCCGGTCCGGCGGCATCACCTTGGGACGCGATCCGCAGGACATCCGCGTGGGCGATGTGGTGGAACTCATGGAGGGCACCACCCACATCATCAACTGTAAACGTCAACCCTGCCCTCTGATCGGCCGCTGCGAGCTGAAGTGCGTGTTTGATCGCGGCCGCAAAGCGTTTCTGCACGAACTGAACACGGCCACTTTGGCCGACCTGCTGGACGATGCCCCAACGCTGAAAGGCATCCGGGTTCTCGCCGAATCCGGCTGAGTTTAAGGCAACGGTGTTTCCTTAAAGGCCCCCGGCTTGCCCCTCACGCTCTCAGCGCCGAAGATACAGGCTTCAAACAACACTGGGGGAGCACACCATGGTCGGCGCGGAAACGATACTGCGCACGCTGATGAATTCCGGCGTGGATGTCTGTTTTGCCAATCCCGGCACGTCCGAGATGCAGTTTGTCGCGGCAGTGGACCGCGTGCCTGGAATGCGGCCCGTACTGGGGCTATTCGAAGGCGTGGTGGCCGGCGCCGCCGATGGCTACGCCCGCATGGCGGACAAACCCGCCGCCACGCTGTTCCACCTCGGCCCAGGCCTGGCCAACGGTCTGGCCAATCTGCACAACGCCATGCGCGCCCGCAGTCCCATCGTCAACCTGGTGGGTGACCACGCCACCTACCATCGACCGTACGCATCGCCCCTGGCCTCTGATGTGGCTGCCTATGCCAGGCCCGTGTCCGGTTGGCTGAGGGACAATGCCGAGGGCCGCATGCTGGGCGCCGACACCCGCGCCGCCATCGCCGCGGCCTGGGAACCACCGGGCCAGATCGCCACGCTCCTGGTCCCGGCGGACTGCAGCTGGAACCCGGGCGGCGAGCCGGGCGCCGCCGTGCGCCCCCCGCAGCCGCGGGCCGTGGCGTCGGAGGCGCTGGAGCAAGTGATCAAGGCCGTGCGCGCCGGCGAACGTTGCCTGTTCCTGATCAACGGCCGCAGCCTGCGGGAAGACGGGCTGCACCTGGCCAGCCGCCTGGCCGAGCACACCGGCATACGCGTCATGGCCGATACCTTTACCGCCCGCATGGAGCGCGGCGCCGGCCTGCCCTCGCTGGAGCGCTTCCCACGCTATCCGGAACAGGCGGTCAGCCTGCTGCAGGGCTTCGACCATCTCTTCATGATCGAGACCGTGCCGCCAGTGGCGTTCTTCGCCTATCCCGATCAGCCCAGCTGGCTGACGCCGGAGCACTGCGCGTTGCACACCCTGGCGGCGCCGGGCGAGGATGCCGTGGGTGCCCTGCAGGACCTGTGTGAAGCACTCGACGTGCCCGTCGACGCGGGCAAGCCCGAGGCGTTGGTGGTACCTGAGCCCGGCACCGGCGCCCTGACGCCGGACAGCATCGCCCGGACCGTGGCAGCGGTGATGCCGGAAGGCGCCATCGTTGCGGAAGAGGCCATCACCTCCCGTGGCAGCCTGCCGGCCATGACCGTGGGATGTCCGCGCCACTCATGGATGTCCCTGACCGGCGGCGCGCTGGGGCAGAGCCTCTCGGCCGGCGCCGGTGCCGCCATTGCCTGCCCGGACCGTCCGGTCATCTGCCTGCAGGCAGACGGCGCTGGCATGTATTCGCCGCAGGCGCTGTGGACCATGGTGCGTGAGGGGTTGAATGTCACCGTGCTGATCTACGCCAACCGCAGCTACAAGATCCTGCATAACGAATGGAGCCGATTGAACCTGGGCGAAGTGGGCGATTCCGCCCGCAAACTGCTGGATATCGGCAATCCTGATCTGGACTGGTCCCACCTGGCGCGCGGCATGGGCATGCCGGCAAGCCAGGTGACGGATGCGGAGTCGCTGCACCAGGAACTGCGGCGTGCGCTCAGCGAGCCAGGCCCGCACTTGATCGAGGCCATTATGTAGTCAGTGCATCCTGCCGGCGGCCAGTGATTCCGCCCGGGGCATGTAACGGGCCGTTTCCCGATCAGGGCGCGGCCCGTTGTTGTTACTGGCGGCCACTTCACTATGCAATTGTCCAAACACCACGCATACTGGGATGGGTATTTTCTGGCAAGTCGAGAACTCGGGAGAACGGCATGGATTACGGATTCGTGAAAACGCTAGACACCGATTTCGAAAGCGCAGAACAGCGGGTGCGCGAGGCACTGGCCACCGAGGGCTTCGGCATTCTGTCGGTCATCGATGTACAGCAGGCGTTCAAGAACAAGCTGGAGTTGGACTACCGTCCATACCGCATCCTCGGTGCCTGCAATCCCGGGCTGGCGCGCAAGGCGATTGACGCGGAGCCGCACATCGGCCTGCTGTTGCCCTGCAATGTGGTCGTACAGGCAAATCCGGACGGTGACGGCACGCTTGTATCCATTGCCGCACCGGAAGCCATGTTCGCCAGCGTACAGAGCGCCGCCGTCCACGCGGTGGGCGATGAAGCCAAAGAGCGGCTGCAGCGGGTGATTGACGCATTGTGACCGAGACTTTGGGCGACGATATCCGCCGTGACCCGGCGGTGCTCGTCCGGCTGCTGCAGTTTCTGGCGCCTTATCGCTGGCGTGTGACAATCGCCGTACTGGCCCTGCTGCTGGCGGCCGGCAGCGTGCTCGCCATCGGCCAGGGCTTGCGCCTGATGGTGGACCAGGGGTTTCTATCCGGTGATGCCGCGGCGCTGAACCGGGTATTGCTGCTTACCCTGGCCATTGTGGCGGTGATGGCCATTGCCACTGCGCTGCGCTTTTATCTCATGTCCTGGATCGGGGAGCGGGTGGCCGCGGACCTGCGCCAAGCCGTGTTTGACCACGTGGTCTCGCTGGAACCCGCGTTCTTCGAGTTGAACGGTGTCGGCGAGATCCAGTCCCGGCTGACCACGGACACCACGCTGCTGCAGAGCATACTCGGCTCATCCTTTTCCATGGCCGTGCGCAACAGCCTGCTGCTGGTCGGCGCGCTCATCATGCTGTTCGTGACCTCACCGAAACTCGCCGCGCTCGCGCTGGTGAGCATGCCGGTGGTAATCCTGCCCATCCTGGTGTTCGGCCGCCGGGTGCGGCGGCTGTCCCGCCACAGTCAGGATCGCATCGCCGATGTGGGAAGCCATGCCGGCGAGAGTCTGCACGCCATCCGTACGGTGCAAGCCTTCGGCCATGAGGAACTGGATCGACAGCGCTTCAAACGTCATGTGGGCGATGCCTTCAGCACAGCGGAGCGCCGGGTGAGACAGCGGGCCCTGCTCACCGGCGCAGTCATGCTGCTGGCCTTCGGTGCCGTGGGCATGATTCTGTGGCAGGGGGGGCACGATGTACTGGCAGGCCGGATGAGCCCAGGTGAGCTCTCCGCCTTCGTGTTCTACGCCGTGCTGGCAGCCGGTGCATTGGGCGTCATTTCGGAGGTGATCGGCGAGGTCCTGCGTGCAGCGGGCGCCACCGAACGCCTGCTGGAATTACTGGAAAGCCGCCCGGCAATCACCGCGCCTGCCGACCCCGTGCCGCTGCCCTCTCCGGCCCGGGGCGAGGTGCAGTTCGATGATGTGCGCTTCTGCTACCCGGCGAGACCGGAACAGCCGGCGCTGGATCACGTCAGCCTGCATGTGCGTCCCGGTGAACGGCTGGCGCTGGTGGGCCCATCGGGCAGCGGCAAAAGCACCCTGCTCTCGCTGCTGCTGCGTTTCTACGATCCGCAGCAGGGGCGCATTCTGTTCGACGGCGTGGATATCCGCGAGACGGACCCATCCGAGTTGCGTCGGCGCATCGGCGTGGTGGCACAGGAGCCGGAACTGTTCACCGGTGACGCCTGGTACAACCTCCGCTACGGCCGGCCGGATGCCAGCGACGCGGAGGTGCGCGCCGCAGCGGATGCCGCCTCCTGCACCGACTTCCTCGAACGCCTGCCACAAGGTTTCGCCACGCAGCTGGGCCCTGGCGGCATACAGCTATCCGGCGGGCAACGGCAACGTATGGCCATCGCCCGCGCGATCCTGCGCAATCCGGCCCTGCTACTGCTGGATGAAGCCACCAGTAGCCTGGATGCGGAAAGCGAGCACCGGGTACAGCAGGCGCTGGAACACCTGATGCAGGACCGCACCAGCATCGTCATTGCCCACCGCCTGGCAACGGTGCAGGCGGCGGACCGGATTGCGGTGCTGGATCAGGGCCGAATTCAGGCCATCGGCACCCATTCGGAGTTGCTGCGTTCCAATCCCTTGTACGCCCGGCTTGCCGCCCTGCAGTTCAATGACCAGGAAACCCGGGCAGTTGCCACGACACCATCCTGATGTCGGTATGAAAGCGCCTTGGCGGTGCGCTTCGCCCCGCGAAGCAGCACCCTACCAGTCCGTGTTCAGGTGAACCGGTACACCGGGTCGCCCGCGCGGATCGGGCCGGGGCTGAGCACATCGGCGTAGACGCCAAACTGCAGGTCGGCGTCCAGCCCGATGCGGC
>SLCE01000011.1 GCA_007125985.1 Ectothiorhodospiraceae bacterium
ACGGAGCTGATGCCATCCACCGGCAGGCCGCGCCGGGCCCGGGACTGCAGCCCGGCCAGATAGGCATCGACCACGGCCTTGTAGCGTTCCACCGAGAACAGCAGGGTCACATTGACGCTGATTCCCTCGCTGATCAGCGCCTCCACCGCGGGCAGGCCCTCCACCGTGGCGGGCACTTTGATCATGATGTTGGGGCGGTCGATCCAGGCATGCAGCCGGCGTGCTTCGTCGATCGTGCCCTGGGTGTCCCGGGCCAGGTGGGGCGAGACCTCGATGCTGACGTATCCGTCCTGCCGCTTGGTGGCATCGTAAACGGGCCGCATCACGTCGGCGGCGTCGCGGATATCGGCCACTGCCAGATGGTTGAACAGCTCCGTCGCGCCCAATTCGGGGTGTTCCCGCAGCACGGCGCTGATCATGCTGTCGTACTGGTTACCGCCGGAAATGGCCTTGTCGAAAATGGTGGGATTGGACGTGACTCCGCGCAGGTCGTCGCGCTTCACCAGTTCGGCCAGTTCGCCGGATTCCAGCATGCTCCGGTGGATGTTGTCATACCAGATGCTCTGGCCCAGCGCGGTCAGGCGCTTCAGCGGGTTGGGGGTGCTCATGATGGAAGAACCTTTGCCGTCGTGTGTTGCGCATGCCCGCCCGCGGGCACGGATAGATTCAGAGGAGGCAATAGTTTACCGGGACTGGGGGCGCGCATGAAGGCCGGGTTTGGCCCCGTGATGCAAAGCAGGGAGGGTAAAGATCCCGAAAGTGTTAACTCCGTCCTGTTTTTCCTGGAGAAGTTCTGGAATAATCAGAAACCTATGTCCCATTCGTGGGAATGACATAAGCGTAGAAGCATAACAATATCGTCCCTCCGAGGGTGCAACAACACGTCCTGGAAGGAAGTCATGACCAATCGTCAGAAACGTTTTCCGAAATTCGATCCGCTGGCATTGCTCGCTGTCGGGGTCGGCATCGGTGTGCTGATCACCGTCCTGTGAGCCTGCAGGGCAGCCGGTGGCTGCCCCGTTTTATGCAGGGTCAAACCCTGACCGCCAGCACGTCGCACCGGGCCCCCTGTAGGATGGCGCTGGCCGTGGAGCCGAGTAACAGCGCCAGGCCATGCCGTCCGTGACTCCCGACCACGATCAGGTCGCAATCCAGCGCTGCTGCGTGTTCCACGATCTCCTGCCGCGTATACCCGGCGCTGACCAGGCAGCGGGCCTGCTCCAGGCCGAAGCGCTCCGCAACGCGTTGCAGGCGTGATTCCGCCGAGCGCAGCATGTCCTCGTGGATATCCGCCTGTGCCGGCCCGAGAAACTCACCGGCGCTGTCGATGGGGATATGCTCCACCACATGCAGCAGGCACAGCTCCGCGTGGTGGGTCTCAGCCAGTTGTACGGCCCGGGCGCAGACGGTATCCGCATCCTCGCCAAAATCCACACACAGCAGCAGACGGCGGTATGGGGGTGCATGCGGGTCAGCCATGATTACGTCCTCGCGGTGTTTCCCGCAGCCAGTATATTCCCATCGGCTGCCGTGTTCGCCAGCGTCACGAAGTCGGCCACGCTGAGTTGCTCCGGGCGTTGCCCGGGGTTGATGCCGGCCTGTTCCATCCCGGCAGGATCCACCACACCGCGGAGCGTGTTGCGCAGGGTTTTACGGCGCTGGGAAAACGCCTGGGCCACGATGCGGGCGAAAACCTGTGGATCGCGGGCCCGTGTCTCGGGTGGCTGGGGACGCAGCCGCACAATGGCCGACTCCACCTTGGGTGGCGGGAAAAACGCGCCAGGGTGGACAAGAAACAGACGCTCCACCGCACAGTGGTACTGGATCATGACGGACAAGCGGCCGTAGACCTTGCTGCCGGGTTGCGCGCGCATGCGCTCCACCACCTCACGCTGCAACATGAAATGCATATCGCGGATGCGCGGTGCGGAGGCCAGGATGTGGAACAGTAGCGGCGTGGAGATGTTGTACGGCAGATTGCCCACGATGCGAAGTTGATCGCAGTCCGGCCGGACTGCGTTGAAATCGAAGTCCAGGGCATCGCCCTGATGTAACTCCAGTTGCCCCAGCGGTTCCGCGCCGGCCTGCAGGGTTGGAATCAGGTCCCGATCCATCTCGATGGCCACCAGGCGTCCGGCCCGTTCCAGCAACGGGAAGGTCAGCGCCCCCTGACCGGGGCCGATCTCCACCAGGCAGTCTGCCGGCTGCGGGCGGATCGCGGCGATGATGCGATCGATCACCGAGTTGTCGTGAAGGAAGTTCTGGCCGAACCGTTTGCGAGGTCTGTGAGATGTGTGCGCCATGGTCACACCGCCGCCGCGCGGACCATCCGCAGAGCCTGGTGAACGGCAGCCTGCAGGCTGCCCGGGTCGACACGACCTGTGCCGGCCAGGTCCAGGGCGGTGCCGTGGTCCACCGAGGTGCGGATGATGGGCAGGCCCAGGGTGATGTTCACGGCATGGCCGAAGCCCACACGCTTCAGCACGGGCAACCCCTGGTCATGGTACATGGCCAGTACGGCGTCGGCGCGCTCCAGGTTGCGGGGCGTGAACAGCGTGTCCGCGGGCAGTGGCCCTTCCAGGTTCAGCCCCTCGCCGCGCAGTTCATCCAGCGCCGGGATGATCACATCCAGCTCTTCCCGTCCCAGGTGGCCGCCTTCGCCGGCATGGGGGTTCAGTCCGCAGACCAGAATGCGCGGATTTTCCAATCCCATTTTTCCGTGTAGGTCCCGATGCAGAATGCGCAGCACCTGCTTCAGCCCGGCGCCCGAGATGGCGTCGGGCACCGCCCGCAGGGGCAAATGTGTGGTGGCCAGAGCCACGCGCAGTGTGTCCGCCACCAGCAACATCACCGGGAGCGGCGCTCCGGTGAGTTCCGCGAAGAATTCGGTGTGGCCGCTGAAGGGAATGCCGGCATCGTTGATCACGCTTTTCTGAACCGGACCGGTGACCACGGCATCAAACCGTCCATCCAGGCAGCCGCGACCCGCCACCTCCAGCATCCGGAGTACGGCTTCGGCGTTGCGGGAATCCAGTTGCCCGGGCGTACAGCGAACGCGAAGCGGCACCGGATGCACACGCAGCTGCCCCGGTTTGTGGGGGCCGGGGCTTGCGTCGTCATCCTGCAGGTGCAGGGGCAGGCCCAGCATCCGCGCGCGCTGTTGCAGGGTTTCCGGATCCCCGACGGCCACCAGACAGCCCTCCATTGGCTGTTGCGCCAGCATGACCGCCAGGTCCGGCCCGATGCCCGCCGGCTCGCCCACCGTCAGTGCAAGACGTGGCAGCATGGTCAGTCGTCCAGCCGCAGTTCCACGTAGGCATCGTCGCGCATGCGGCGCAACCAGCCTTCCAGGGCCTCCTCGCCCTTTCGCTCACGAAGCTGCTGCATGGCGTGGGAGCGGCGGTATTCTTCGGTGCTGTCGTGCTCGCGGCGGTCCTCCACCTGGACGATGTGCCAGCCGAACTGGGTCTGGAACGGCTGGCTGATCTGGCCGGGGGGCAGTTCGTCCATGGTGCGCTCGAAGGCCGGAACGAGCTGCCCCGGGTTCACCCAGCCCAGGTCGCCGCCACGGGAGGCGCTGCCTGGGTCGTCCGAATGCGCGCGCGCCAGGTCGGCGAAGCTTTCGCCCTGGTCGATGCGGTCCAACAATGACTCCAGGCGCAGCCTTGCATCATCGTCATCCACCACTTCGGAGGTGCGGATCAGAATGTGACGCGCCCGTGTCTGTGTAACCACGCGGCTCTCGTCGCTGCGGACGTCCTGCAACTGGACGATGTGGAAGCCGCTGGAACTGCGCAAGGCCTCGCTGACCTGACCGGGCTCCATGCCACGCACCACGTCCTGGAACACGCTGGGCAGTTCACCACCGCTGCGCCAGCCCAGATCGCCGCCCTCCAATGCGTTGGAGGCGTCGGACACCCGGGCTGCCGTTTCGGCGAAATCCGCGCCTTCGCGCAGCTCCTGGATGACGCCCTCGGCCCGCTGGCGCGCTTCGTCAATCTGCTCCGGTGAGGCCGCCTGCGGGGTGGCGATAAGGATGTGCGAGACGCGGTACTCCAGGTCTTCAGTGGCGGCTGCGCTGGCCAGGAATTCGTCTACCTCCTGCTCGCTGACATCCACACTGCGTTCCACCTGGCGCTGGTGCAGGCGCGAGATGATGATGTCTTCCTTCAGGTCTTCGCGGAAGCGGGCAAAACTGATGCCTTCGCGTTGCAGAGCCTGCTGGAACTGCGACAGGTTCATGTTGTTCTGTTCGGCAACCCGGCGCACAGCGGCGTTCAGCGTGTTGTCGTCCACGGTGATGCCCATGCGGTCGGCCTGGGCCAGTTGCAGGCGTTTCATCACCAGGCGCTCCATGACCTGCCGCTCCAGTTCCGAGCCGCGAGGCAGCCGCACATTGCTGCCCCGGTATTGCTGCCGGACGTTGGCGATCTCGGCTTCAAGCTCGGAGGCGAGAATGATGTCATCGTTGACCACGGCGACAATGCGGTCCAGCGTCTGGCTGGCGCTGGCTGCCGTGCCCAGCATGAATGTGAGCAGCGCCACGGTGGCTATGGCGATGGTGTGTGCCTTCAGTCGGCGCATGCCTTACCTCTGATACCCGTAAATGGTGTCTTCCAGGAAGTCCTCCACCCGGTCGCCCAAGCGGCCCAGGCCTCGGAATTCGAACTGCAGCATGACGGAGCGCTCCGGCTCATCATCGAAATCGTCGCGATAATAACGGCTTAACAGCCGTACACTCCAGCAGCAATCCCGGTACTGTAGACCGCCGAAGTGTTCCAGTGTTCGCTCGTCCAGCATGGAGTAGCGCCAACCGCCCATCACGTGCCAGCGTTCCGCCACCGGCCACACCATGGCGATGTCCCGTTGTTCCAGCGTGCGTTCGCCGCCGCTCAGTCGCGTGCGGTAAGCCGTGCTGATGATGGCGTCGGGGCGGGGGCGGTAATTCAGGCGTGCGGCGCCGAAATTGGTCTCCTGCTCGTCCGGATCCCACTGCAATTCGGTGCTGGCGCTGAGGCCGGCGGGCAGGGTCACGCGCGCCTCCCCGATGATATCCGAGCGGTTCCGCTCCTCCGGGTCGGTTCCCGGTCGCAGCTGGACCTCCTGGTCCTGGAAGTAGAAGACCTGCGCCAGGCCGGCGCGAAAGTATTCGCGCCCGTCGTGCCGGTTCAGAAAGCGGCTGGTAAGGCCCACGGTGAGCTGGTTGGCATCCCCCATGCGGTCGGCACCGGTAAAGCGGTTTTCGGCGAAGAACTGGGCCAGGCTCGGGTCGGTGCTGGAGGTGTCGAAGCGGGGGATGTCGTCCTGGTCCTTGCGCGGCACGTACAGGTAGTAAAGCCGAGGTTCCAATGTCTGGCGCAGCGGGCGGTCGAAGGCGTCGAAATGGCGCTCGAAGAACAGGCCGCTGTCCAGCGTGGCGATGGGCGTGATGCGCTGGATCGACGTGTCGCCTTCCGGATCCTCCACCCGATCCAGGTCGTACTGGGTCATGCGCAGTGCCAGCCCCGGTCGTACGAAACCCGCCGGTCGCTGGTAGGGCAGGCTGATACGCGGGGTCACATCCAACCGCGTGCCGGTGTCACGCTGGCGGGATGCGGGGTGATCGAAGCGTACCGCCTCGGCGTCAAGCCGGTAGTCGAGAAACGCCGCCCCCAGCTCCGCCGGGAACGGTGTATGGCTGAGTGTGGCCTGGGGCAGCCGCTCGTAGGAGCGACGTTGCTCGCTGAGATTGGGATTTACGTTCTGGTAAACCTGGGCGCGCAGGCCGGTGGTGACGTTTCCCTGCCGGTAGCGTAAACGGCCCTGGCTGCGCAGCTGGCTGGTGCTAGCGGATGTGTAATCGCGGCCGAAATCCCGGAAGTATTCGTCATCGCTGACCCTATTGATGTCCAGGTTCGCGGTGAGGCCGCTGAGTGGCCGCGCGCGGTGCTGCCAGAACACGCCCCAGCGGTCCTCTTCACGCTGGTCATCGTCGGGCAGATAGGCACCGCGCAGTTCACCGCTCTGCCGGCGCTGCAGATAGCGGAACTCGCCGTCCATGAGAAATCCGCGTCGGCTCAGGTAGCGCGGCGAAAGGGTGGCATCGTAGTTGGGGGCGATGTTCCAGTAGTAGGGGATGGTGAGATCCGTGCCGCTGCGGTCGGATTGGGCCAGGGTCGGTGGCAGAAACCCAGATTTCCGACGGTCGTCGATGGGGAAGTTCACATACGGCGCGTAGGCCACGGGCACGCCCTTGATGGCCATGCGCGCATGCCAGGCTTCACCGACGCCGGTCTCGTGGTTGAGCCGCAGGCGGCTCACACGCAATTGCCAGAATTCGTCGCCCGGTTCGCAGGTGGAATAGGTGGCGCCGCGCAGTTCTGTCAGGCTCGTGCCCTGCAGTGTGATCTTCCCTGCCTCACCCTGGGCCAGTGTCTCCGGGACCAGGTAGCGTGCCTGGTCCAGCTCGCCCTGGTCGCTGTCCAACAGAAAGTAGCCCTGGCTCGCCCCCAGTTTCAGCCCGTCCTCTTCGTATTGCAGATTGCCGCGTGCATCAGCCCGCCGCTGGCGGTCATCGTAGAGCAGTTCGTCGGAGCGGATGCGCTGATCGGCCCGTTGTAGTTCCACATCGCCGATGAAGCTGTAGGTGCCGGATTCGCCCCGGTAGCGCATGAAATCGGCGTCGATGCGGGCTGGCGTGTCCGGGTCGCGGCGTGCGCTGGTGTCCGGCCGCTGCGTGGGTTGGTCGGGATAGTCGATACACGCCGCCCATTGACCGCGCTCGCCGGACAGCAGTGGCCAATTGCCCTGTTCGGCCTGTGCCGAACTGGCAGTCAGCCATGCGGCGGCGATGAGCAACGCCAGCGAGCTGGTCCGGTTCAGGCGGCTCACGGTGAATGCGACTACTCTGCGGGATCGGGCGGATACAATCGCACAGAAGCCCGAAGGCATCAAACGGCCGACCTGACAGCTCAGGTGGCCGTGGCATACACTGCCGGGAGGATCTCATGTTGTTAGCCACCGCTCTGGTGGAGGCCGGCGCAAGGGCATACTTTCGGGCTTCGAGCGCCCGGGGATGGGGAGCCTTGACAGCGGACACGCCGTGAATACATCCCTGTAG
>SLCE01000073.1 GCA_007125985.1 Ectothiorhodospiraceae bacterium
CCACTTTGGTGGCGTTGTCGGTGTCCCCCGGGCGGCCGCCGCCGCCCTCGGTGAAAAAGATCACTGGCAGCTCCTGCTCCTCGGCCACCTGCAGCACGCGGTCGGTTTTCTTGTGGTTCATTGTGCCCTGGGTGCCGGCCAGCACGGTGTAGTCGTAGGCCAGCACGGCGCAGCGTGCTTGCGCTTCATCGAACAGGCTTCCGTTGACCGCGCCCAGCCCGGCAACCAGGCCGTCCGCAGGCGTGGAGCGGATCAGGTCATCGACGCTGCGCCGCTGGCGCTGGGCGGCGAAGGTGAGCGCGCCGTATTCGATGAAGCTGTCCGGGTCGCACAGGTCCTCCACGTTCTCGCGAGCGGTGCGCTGACCGAGCTTGTGGCGTTTGGCCACCGCCTCGGGGCGTGCCGCATCCAGGGTCAGCGCATGGCGGCCCAGGGATTCGGCCAGGTCCGGACGAATGTGGTCCGGGTCCACGGTTTCAGCAGTCGTGGTCTGACCCCCGGCTGTATCCAACGGTTCAATGCTGGCGATGAGCTGTTGTTCGGCGACCAGAGAGCCTGCTGTCGCGCCGGTCTGACGTACCAAGCCCGAGACCGGTGCCAACACCACGTGCTGCATCTTCATCGCCTCGATCAGCGCGATCTCCTGCCCTTCGCGGACGGTGTCGCCAACCGCCACCAGCAGTTCCACCAGTTGGCCGTGCATGGGCGCCAGCGCGGCCGCCATGCCCTCGGGCACTTCCTCGGGGCCGGTGGTCTGTTCCTGACCCGCGGTTGGTGCCGGTTCGTCCACCGACGCCGGGTACGCGGCGGCCGCCTCCGCCAGTGCCTCCATGTGCTCATCGACGTAGCGGGTGTGTACGGCGTGGCGCCGCACCGCGTCATGCTCCAACAGCGCCAGCAGGAACGGGATATTGGTCTCCACCCCTGCAATGCGGAAGCGGCGGAGGGCGCGATGCGCCTTGGCGACGGCATCGGCGTAGTGGCGTCCGCGACCGTGGACGATGAGCTTCGCCAGCAGGGAGTCGTAATGCGGGCTGCTGGTGTAGCCGGCGTAGCCGTGACTGTCCACGCGAATGCCCGGCCCACCCGGCGGTTCGAAGCGCTGCAGCGTGCCGCCGGCGGGGCGCACGCCGCCGTTCACGTCCAGGGTTTCGCGGTTGATGCGGAGCTGGAGGGCGAAACCGTGTGGGGCTGGAACGGCAGTCTGCAACAGATCCAGTTGATCCAGCGTTGCGCCGCCGGCGAGCTGTAACTGGATCCGCACCAGATCCAGCCCGGTGACTTCCTCGGTGACCGTGTGTTCCACCTGCAGCCGCGGATTCGCCTCGATAAAGACGAAGTGCTCGCCATCCCCGTCCAGCAGGAATTCGAAAGTGCCGAGGCCGCGATAGTCCACTGCGCGGGCCATGCGTAGGGCGGCTTCCAGCAGTGCTTGGCGTACGTCGGAGCGGAGCCCCGGCGCCGGGGCGATTTCCACCAGCTTCTGATTGCGGCGTTGTAGGCTGCATTCCCGTTCCCAGACGTGAATCAGTCCGCCTTGGCCGTCGCCGATGACCTGCACCTCCACGTGACGGGCACCTTCCAGCAGCTGTTCCGCGTACAGGGCGTCGTCTCCGAAGGCGGCCTGCGCCTCGGCGGCGCATTGCTGCCAGGCGCGGTCCAGCTCGTCGTCCGGTGCGACAATACGCATGCCGCGTCCGCCGCCGCCGGCCACGGCCTTGATGACAATGGGGCCGGTGTAATCGGCTCGGAACGCCCGCACCTGTTCCAGCGTGGCCGGTGACGGGCTGCCGGGGAGGACAGGAACTCCGTATTCCCTGGCCAGCGTCAGGGCCCGCCCCTTATCCCCGAGCAGGCTCAGTGTTGCTGCGGAGGGGCCGACAAACCGAAGGCCGTGTTCCTCACATTGGCGCGCGAAGGCCGGGTTCTCGCTGAGGAAGCCGTAGCCGGGGTGTACCGCATCGCAGCCATTGTCATGGGCGGCGCGGATGACCGCGTCCATGTCCAGATAGGCGGCGGCGCCGGTGCCGGGGAGTCGTTGGCGGCTGTCGGCCAACCGCGTGTGCAGTGAGTCCGCATCATCCTCCGGGTAGATGGCCACCGTGGGAATGCCGAGTTCCGCAGCGGCATGGGCGATCCGGATGGCGATTTCGCCGCGATTGGCGATCAGCAGTTTTCCGATGGGCATGTGGTACCTTCTGAGAAAGGGATGCTGTTGCACGCCGCCCATGCAGTGGGACGGCTTACGGCCTACAGTGTTGGCGATCGGCCTCAGGAATACAAAGCCCAGAGGGCCTGGGGTGGCTTCAGGGATCGCCCGACAGGGGGCGAACGCTGACGGATCGGAAGGTGGGACGCGGGACATGGCCGGATCCAACCAGGGTATTCCGCATTATCGGGTCATCATCATCGGTGCGGGTTTCGCCGGGCTCGGCATGGCGATTCGCCTGCGCCAGGCCGGCGAGACCGATTTCGTCGTGTTTGAGAAAGAATCCGGGGTGGGCGGGACCTGGTGGGTAAACAGTTACCCGGGCTGCGCCTGCGACGTGGAATCCCACCTGTATGCGTTTTCCTTCGCGCCCAACCCGGATTGGCGTCGCCTGTTTGCCCCGGCCCGCGAGATCCGCGACTACCTGCAACGCTGTGCGGAGCGCTTCGGGGTCATGCCCCATGTGCGCCTGAATACCGGCATCCGGCGCATGGACTGGGACGACAGCGCCGGATTGTGGCACCTGCTGGATGCCGGCGGTGCCCGCTACACAGCGAATGTGGTGGTGGCGGGCATGGGGGCGCTGTCCGTGCCGCATTACCCCGATATTCCGGGCCTGGAGCGGTTCAGGGGCCGGGTGTTCCACTCCCAGCAGTGGGATCATGAGCATGTGCTGGATAATCGCCGTGTTGCGGTGATCGGCACCGGCGCCTCGGCGGTGCAGTTCGTGCCGCGAATCCGGCCCAAGGTCCGGCATCTGGATCTGTACCAGCGTACGCCGCCCTGGATAGTGCCGCGCCCTGATCGTGCTGTCAGCCATCGTGAGCGCCGCCGTTTACGGCGTTTTCCGGGCCTGCAGCTGGCCTGGCGCTGGGGGCTTTACTGGTTGCTGGAAGCGCGGGTACTGGCCTTCGCTCGTTATCCGGGCCTGATGCGGCTGCTGCAGCGTTCCGCCGAGCGACACCTGCGCGAGCAGGTGCCTGATCCACGTCTGCGCCGGGCGCTCACGCCGGACTATTTGTTCGGCTGCAAGCGCATCCTGCTCTCGGATGATTTTTATCCGGCAGTGACTGCGGAGAACGTGGACCTGATCACCGCTGGTATCCGTGAGGTGCGGGAGGACGCCATCGTTACCCTGGATGGCATAGAGCGTCCGGCGGATACCATCATCCTGGGTACCGGCTTCCGTGCTGCCGACCCGGTGCCGACGGGCATGATCTTCGGCCGCCATGGCGTGGATCTCGGGGAACACTGGGCGGACGGACCGCAGGCCTACAAGGGCACCACGATTGCGGGTTTTCCGAACCTGTTCATGCTGATGGGCCCCAATACCGGCCTTGGCCACAGTTCCGTGGTGCTGATGATCGAATCCCAGATCGCGTATGTGATGGATGCGCTGCGACGCATGCATCGCGGCGGCATTGGCGCTGTGGATGTGAAGCCGGATGTCCAGCAGGCATGGAACCGGTGGCTGCAACGGCGGCTGCAGGGCACGGTGTGGAACGTGGGCGGCTGCCGCAGCTGGTATCTGCACCCGGTCAGCGGACGCAATGTCACGCTGTGGCCGGGCTTCACCTGGCAGTTCCGGCTGCGGACACGCCGCTTCGATCTGGGGGCCTACGGGACGCGACCGGTCGATGCGGATACCTCGGCCACCGTGGGCCGTGTCGCCGTTCCCGGCAAGGAGTGGTAGCCTGCTTCGCTGCATTGATGGTGAGCGGAGTATGCTGAATGAGGGGCTTGCTGGCCGGCCGCAAGGTGGCGTTCGCGGATGCGATCGCGTCACGTTTTGCCTATTGGATCATCAACCGGAAGGGGCCGCCGGACGCGCAGGTGCAGGAAGCACTGGAGCGGGAGCGGCGACGGTATTTGCAGCGCATCGGCGTGGAAATCGGCTTCTTTCTCGCGCTTTGGGTGGCCATGCTCATGCTGTTGCCCGACTGGATCGTGATCGTCACCGCGCTGGTGCTGGTTATGGTGGTGCCTAGAGGCTGGCTGCTGGCTCGCGAGATGGTGGCCACGCCGGCGTTGTTCCGGCCGGCGGAGGCGGTGCCCGGTCTGCTGGATGAGGTGGCCCGTGCATGCGAGACGTCAGAGGCGGCAGCCATCTACTTCAAGGAAGTGAAGCGTCAACGCCGCCCGCTGATGCGTGTCGAGGCTCTGGCGCTGGTCACGGTTCCGCAATTGGACGAAAACGACTGGCTTGACCAGGTGGAGGCAGAATGATGCGTGCAATCCGTGTAAACGACATCGTCGTCAACTACTCGCTGGAGGGGCCGGATGCGGCGCCCGTCATCCTGTTTGCCAACTCTCTGGGCACCGATTTACGCGTCTGGGACGCGGTGGCCGCGGATTTGCAGCGGGATTTCCGCGTGTTGCGTTACGACAAGCGCGGGCATGGTCTAAGCGATGCCACATCAGGAGATTACAGCATGGACGGGCTGGTCGCCGATGCCCTGGCCCTGCTGGATGCTCTGGATCTGCAGCGCGTCCACGTCTGCGGCCTGTCCATTGGCGGCATGATCGGCCAGCAGCTCGCCGCCACCCACCCCGATCGGGTTGACCGTCTGGTGCTGTGTGACACCACCATGCGCATGCCTGAATCGTCAGCCTGGGACGAGCGCGTGGCGCAGGTGCGGCAACAGGGGCTGGATGCCATCGCCGCCGGCGCCATGGAACGCTGGTTCACACCGGCCATGCGCGGCACCACCACCGAAGCACTGTTCCGGAACATGGTGGCGCGCACCACGGTGGACGGCTACGCTGGCTGCTGCGCGGCGATCCGGGATATGGATCTGGTTCCGCTGGTCCCGCGTATTCAGGCGCCCACGCTGGTGGTGGTAGGCGAGGACGATCCGGGTACGCCGCCGTCCATGGCCCGGGAGCTGGACGCAGCGCTTCGGGACAGCCGCCTGGTTGTTATACCGGGTGCGGCGCATCTGCCCTGCGTGGAACAGCCTGATGCGCTGATTGCGGCGCTCCGTGATTTCCTCAACCCCTGAGGGCCCGTCGATGAAACAGTTCGATTTGTCCGGAACAACGGCGCTGGTCACCGGAGCCGGGCGTGGCATCGGCCGCAGCCTGGCGCTGGGTCTGGCGGAGGCCGGCAGCAATCTTGTGTTGTGCAGCCGCAGCCGAGGTGAACTGGAAGCGGTGGCGGCCGATGCCGAGGCACTGGGTGTCCAGGCCGCCGTCGTCACCTGCGATGTCACCGATCCGGCACAGGTCGATGCGGCGGTGGATGCCGCCGTGGAGCGTTTCGGCGGAATTCAGGTGTTGATCAACAATGCCGGTCTGACCGTGAAAAAACCTGCCGAGGAACTGCCGCTGGAGGACTGGCAGCACGTCATCAACGTGAATCTCACCGGTGTGTTTCTGGTGGCCCAGCGCGTTGGGCGGCAGATGATTCGCCAGGGAGGCGGCAGCATCATCAATATCTCGTCCATCGCGGCCACCACCGCATTGACCGGCTCCTTGGCTTATTGCGCCAGCAAGGGCGGGGTGCAGATGCTCACCCGGGTGCTGGCTGTGGAGTGGGCCCCGCACGGTGTGCGCGTCAACGCCCTGGCGCCGGCCTACACGGAAACCCCGTTGGTCAGGGCGTTGACCGAAACGCGGCCGGATTTCGCCGATCGCGTGCAGCAGCGCACACCCATGGGGCGCATGGCCCGACCCGAGGAAATGGTGGGCACCGCCGTGTTTCTGGCATCCGCCGCGTCCAGTTATGTGACCGGGGAGACCGTGCACGTGGACGGTGGCTGGACGGCCCACGGGCTCTGACGGGCCGCGCCGGGGACCACCATGGGGCCGCTGTGCCGCTACAGCCTGCTGCAGATCCCGGGGCTGGCGCTGACCGCCGCATTGCTTTGGTGGGGTTGGTCGCTGGACTGGCTGCGGGCGGGCACCGCGGTGGTGTTGTTCCTGCTGTGGCTGTTGAAGGATATCCTGCTTTATCCATTGTACCGCCCGGCGCTGGACCGCAGTGTGCCCCATGGCGCGCGCGCATTGGTTGGGCGTGCGGCCATCGTATCGGTGCCACTGCAACCGGTGGGGCGCGTCCGTGTTGGCAGTGAGAGCTGGCGTGCCCGGGGCAGGGCGGGGAGGTGCCTGCCAGCGGGAACGGCGGTACGGGTGGTTTCCGCCAGTGGGCTGACCTTGCTGGTGGAACCCCAGGAGACGAATCGAGAGCATGAAGCAGATACATGAAGGCATGCCGTTGCAGCCTTGGGAATACCGGGTTTCCGGTGGGTTTACCGTGCGTGGCTATCACAGCCCGCCCAGCGGCAGACCGGTGCTGCATTTTCTGCACGGCAACAGCTATTGCGGCCTGGTGTACGGCGCCTTGCTGGCCCCGCTGGCGCGCCATTTCGACTTGTTCCTCAGTGATGTGCAGGGACACGGGGAGAGCGATCATGGCGGGCGCTTTCGGGGCTGGAATCGCAGCGCGGATTACTGTGTGGAAGCGTGGCAACATCACGCGCCGCTGTGGCCCGGGCAGCCGGTGTATGCCCTGGGGCACAGTTTCGGCGGCGTGATCACCAGCCTGATCATGGCACGGCATCCGGCGCTGTTCCGGCGCTCCGTGCTGTTGGATCCGGTGTTGTTCACGCCGGCCATGATCGGCGTCATGGCGTTTTCCGATGTCACCGGTCTGTCGCGGCTCAACAGCCACGCCAAGCGCGCGCGTCGCCGTCGCAGCCAGTGGCCGGGGCAGCAGGCCGCGTTCGACAGCCTTCAGGGGCGGGGGATGTTCCGCGGTTGGGACGAGCGCTGCCTGCGGGATTATGTGCAACACGCCATGCGGCCGGTGGAGGATGGCGTGGAATTGAAGTGCCGGCCGAGCCGGGAGGCGGAGATCTTCGGTTCGTTCCCGCGCCGACTGTGGTCATCGCTGTCCCGTATCCAGACCCCGACACTGCTCCTGTATGGTGAGCAGAGTTATCCTTTTGTCGCCAAGTCCGCCGCCCGGCTTGCGGCCATCAACGAGCGGGTGCGCGCCGCAGCGGCGGCTGGCGGTCACTGTTTCATGCTGCAACACCCGGACGCGACCGCGCAGCGGGTGCTGGCCGCGTTGATCCCCGAGCCGCAGGCGCGGGCGTCGGCCGTGGCCTGATGCATTGCATCTGATAACCCTAGAGAGAGCATATGACCGAGCAGAACTTCGAGACTTTGCTGCAGCGCCCCTTCGTGAGCATGCCGGAACTGCTGCGCTGGCATGCGGACCGGCAGCCCGAGGCGCCGGCGGTGATGCAGGATGAGCAGTGCCTCAACTACCGTGAACTGGACGCGCTCATGGATCGCGTCGCCGCCAGCTTGCAGCGCGACGGGGTACCGCCGCAGGGCGCCATTGCCATCTGCGCCGCGAACTCCATCCGTTATGCGGCTTTGTATATGGGGGCGGTACGCGCGGGTGTGACCGTGGCGCCGTTGGCTCCGTCCACCACCGCGGAGGGCCTGGTGGGCATGGTGGATGATTCAGAGGCGCGCATTCTTTTCGTGGATGCAGCCGTCGCCGGTGCACTGGAGCCAGTGCGTGACCGCCTCACCGTCCCGTTCGTGACGTTGGATGACAGCCCGGCGGGGCGTTCCTTCAGTGACTGGCTGGCCGATGAGGGCGCCACTCCGGAGCCGGTGGACATCCAGCCCGAGTGGCCGCTCAACATCATTTATTCCTCGGGAACCACTGGCGTGCCCAAGGGGATCGAGCAGCCGCAGAGCCAGCGCTGGGGGCATGTGAAACGCGGTATCGAGCGGCAGTATGGGCCTGGCTCCCTGGCCCTGTTGTCCACGCCGTTGTACTCCAACACCACCCTGTTGCCTTTTTTCCAGAGCCTGGGCCTGGGGGGTGCGGTACGGCTGATGGCCAAGTTCGATGCCGAGCGCTTTCTGCAATTGGCCGAACAGCACCGCGCCACCCATACCACGCTGGTGCCGGTGCAGTACCGCCGCATCATGGCGTTGCCGAATTTCGACCAGTTCGATTTGAGTAGCTTCCGGGTCAAATTCTGCACCAGTTCGCCGTTTCCCGCGGACCTCAAGCGCGATGTGCTGGCGCGGTGGCCGGGTGAGTTGATCGACACCTATGGCATGACCGAGGGTGGTGGCGTGTGCCAGCTGGAGGCCCACCGGTTCCCGGACAAGCTGCATACCGTGGGGCGACCTGTGCCGGGGCACGACATCCGCGTGATCGATGATGAAGGCAAGGAACTGCCCCGCGGGGAGACCGGGGAGGTGGTGGGGCATTCCGGCGCCATGATGCTGGGGTATCGCAATCAGCCTGAGATGACCGCCGAGGCCGAATGGTACGACCCCAGCGGCAAGCGCTTCATGCGCACCGGCGATGTAGGCTACTTCGACGACGACGGCTTCCTGGTTATCGTCGACCGCAAGAAGGACATGATCATCTCCGGCGGCTTCAACATCTACCCCAGCGATATCGAACTGGTGTTGCGGGATCACCCGCATGTGGCGGAGGCCACCGTGGTCGGGGTTCCCTCCGAGCGCTGGGGTGAGACGCCGGTGGGCTTCGTGGTGCCCCGTGCCGATGCTCCGGCGGATGCGGAAGCCATTCGTGACTGGGCCAATGAGCGCCTGGGCAAAACCCAGCGCCTTGCAGCCGTGAGCTTCACCGACAGGCTGCCGCGCAGCGCTATCGGCAAGGTGCTGAAACGGGATCTGCGCGACGCCTGGCTGGCGCGCGGTGGCGATGCATCTTGAGCGTGCGTTGCATTGCGTGGCGGTGTTACCTAAGGTTGCTTGTCTGTCAGGCGGATGCCGCCTGACACTGACCTGTCAACAAATGAAGAGAAGGTTAGTCACTCTATCAGCCAGGAGGCACTTGTGAGTCTCGACCTCGGACCCCTGCTCGAACCGTTCGAGCTCAAAACCCTGCGGCTGCGCAACCGGGTGGCGATGGCGCCCATGACCCGTAACTTTTCCCCGGACGGCGTGCCCGGGCCGGATGTGCGGGATTACTACCGGCGCCGCGCCGAGGCCGGTGTGGGGCTGATCATCACGGAAGGCACAGTGGTCAACCACCCGGGCAGCAGCGGTTACGAGAACGTGCCGTTTTTTTATGGCAAGGAACCGCTGGAGGGCTGGAAGCAGGTGGTGGACGGCGTTCACGAGGCGGGAGGCGCCATCGTACCGCAGCTCTGGCATGTGGGGGCCGTGCGGCGGCCTGGCGTGGGGCAGGACCCTGATGTGCCGGGTTACAGCCCGTCAGGCCTGTATGCGCCGGGCAAGCCCAATGGCCGCGCCATGACCCAGCAGGATATCGACCAGGTGGTCGAGGCCTTCGCCCAGGCGGCCTGGGATGCCCGCCGCCTGGGTTGCGACGGGGTCGAAATACACGCCGCCCACGGCTACCTGCTGGACCAGTTTCTATGGGAAGGCACCAATCAGCGGGAAGACGCCTACGGTGGCTCACTGCTCAAACGCCTGCGTTTCGTCGTGGAGATCGTGGAGGCGGTGCGGCGGGCCGTGGGCGAGGATTTCGCGATTATCCTGCGGTTTTCCCAATGGAAGCAGCAGGATTATGCGGCGCGCCTAGTCGATTCGCCGCAGGAGCTGGAGGAGTTCCTGTTGCCCCTGGTGGAGGCGGGGGTTGACGTATTCCACGCCTCCACCCGCCGATTCTGGGAGCCCGAGTTCCCGGGGTCGGATCTGAATCTCGCAGGGTGGACGCGCAAACTCTCCGGCCAGCCGACCATGTCGGTGGGCAGTGTCGGTCTTAGCGAGGATTTCATCAGCAGCGTGTTCCAGCGACGCAATGAGCCTGTGGAGCAGGCGGGCATCGATGAACTGGTCCGCCGTATGCAGAATCGCGAGTTCGACATGGTGGCCGTGGGCCGGGCCCTGCTGCAGGATCCTGAATGGCTGCAGAAGCTGCGCGAGGGCCGTACCGACGAGCTGCAGCCGTTTGCCCGCAAAGCGCTTAAAACCCTGGCCTAAGGAGTGAAGCATGGCCCTGATCTACCTGATTCGCCATGGCCGAGCCGCCGCCGGATGGGATGCTGACCCCGATCCCGGTCTGGATGACCTGGGCCGCCAGCAGGCACAGCACCTGGTGGAACGGTTTGCCCCCTTGGACCCGATGCCGGTGGTGGTGAGCCCCATGGCACGTACCCGCGAGACGGCTGCGCCGTTGCTGGAACACTGGGCCAGCCAGCCCCGTGTGGAGCCCCGGGTCAGCGAGATCCCGTCCCCGACGGACGCCCTGGCCGCACGGGGCGACTGGCTGCGCGGCATTGCCGGGCAGCGCTACGCGGATCTGGACGGCTGGTTGCAGCAGTGGCGGCAGGGGGTGCTGGATGCGCTGCTCGAACTCCAGACCTCCACCGTGGTGGTGACGCATTTCATTGCCATCAATGCAGCCGCCGGCGCGGCCGTTGACGATGATCGCGTGGTGCATTTTCGTCCCAATCACTGCTCCCTGACCGTGTTACGGCAGGAGGCTGGCCGTCTCAGCCTGGTGAGCCTGGGTGCAGAGGCGGAAACCCGGGTGCTCTGAAACCCGGGTCGAGAACAACAGCAAACATGCCGGAGGAGAAACGCGAAATGAGCGACGCACAAGTCCAACCCCTGTGGACCCCGAGTCAGGAGCGGGTGGAGAACAGCCGTATGTATCAGTACATGCGCTGGCTGGAAGAGCACAAGGGGCTGCGTTTCGATGACTACAACGCGCTTTGGCAGTGGTCGGTGGATAACCTGGAGGATTTCTGGGCCTCCATCTGGGAATACTTCGATATCGCCCACTCACGGCCATGGTCCCGGGTGCTGGATGGTAAGGGCATGCCGGGCACCAAGTGGTTCGAGGGCGCCCGCCTGAATCTAGCCGAACAGCTGTTCCGGTTTCGCCAGGAGGACCCGGAGCACCCGGCGATTCTGTCCCGCTCCGAACTGCGGGGGCTGGAGAGCCTGAGTTGGGGCGAATTACGCCAACAGGTGGCCGCCTTATCCAACGCCTTGCGCGCCCGGGGTGTGAAACCCGGTGACAGGGTGGTGGCCTACATGCCCAACATCCCCGAGACCGTGGTGGCCTTTTTCGCCTGTGCCAGCATCGGCGCGATCTGGTCCAGCTGCTCGCCGGACATGGGGACCAGCAGCGTGCTGGACCGGTTCCGGCAGATTGATCCGAAGGTTCTGATCACCGTGGACGGCTACCGCTACGGCGGCAAGGACTATGACCGCCTCGAGGTGATCGACGGCATGCGCGAGGATCTGCCCACCCTGGAGCACACCATCCTGCTTCCCTATCTGAACCAGAATGCGTCGCTCCCCGGCGCCCTGTTCTGGAAGGATTTGCTCCAGGAGAACGGCGAAATCACCTTCGAGCAACTGCCGTTCGATCATCCCTTGTGGGTGGTGTATTCCTCCGGCACCACCGGCCTGCCCAAGCCCATCGTTCACGGGCAGGGCGGCACGCTGCTGGAGACGGTGAAGGGACACGCCCTGCATCTGGATCTGGGCCCCGAGGACCGGTTCATGTGGTTCACCACCACCGGCTGGATCATGTGGAACTCGCAGATCGGCGGCCTGCTGGTCGGGTCCACCATCTGCCTGTACGACGGCAACCCGGGACATCCGGATCTGGGTACGCTGTGGCGGTTCGCCGAGGAAACCGGCATGACCTTCTTCGGCGCCGGTGCCGCCTATTTCACCAACTGTAAAAAGGCGGAGATCGAACCTGCCAGGATGGCGAAGCTGGATAGCCTGCGCTCGGTGGGTTCCACTGGCTCTCCGCTGCCGGAGGAGGGTTACCGCTGGATTCAGGATCAACTGGGCGATGTGTTGATTGCCGCCATCAGCGGCGGCACCGACGTGGCAGCGGCCTTTGTCGGTGCCTGTCCGATCATGCCGGTGATCGCCGGGGAGATGCAGGCCCGTGGCCTCGGCATTGCCGTGCACGCCCTGGATGATGCTGGCAATCCGCTGGACGACGAAGTGGGCGAACTGGTGGTGACCCGGCCCATGCCGTCCATGCCGCTGTACTTCTGGAACGATGCGGATGGCAAGCGGATGCACGAGAGCTATTTCGACATGTATCCGGGCCTGTGGCGGCACGGCGACTGGATTCGCATCACCCCTCGCGGCGGGGCGGTGATCTATGGCCGTTCCGACACCACCATCAACCGCCACGGCATCCGCATGGGTACGGCGGAAATCTACCGGGTGGTGGAAGAGTTCCCGGAGGTGCTGGACAGCCTCGTGGTGGACCTGGAATACCTGGGCCGGGAATCCTACATGCCGCTATTCGTGGTCCTGCGCCAGGCCGGCTCGCTGGACGATGACCTGCAACGCCGCCTATGCAACGCCATCCGCACCGAACTGTCCGCCCGGCATGTGCCCAACGAGGTGGTGGCGGTTCCTGAAGTGCCGCGCACGCTCACCGGCAAGAAAATGGAACTGCCGATCAAGAAACTGCTGCTGGGCATGCCGCTGGAGAAGGCGGCCAACCCGGACGCCATGGCGAACCCGGACAGCCTGAAGTTCTATATGGATTTTGCAGCCCGCCGTCTGAAAACCTGACGCGTACCACTGTGATCTGTTCCAGGGAGGGAGCAGCCCCATGGCCATTACCGACTGGCCCGCGGCCGAACGGCCGCGGGAGCGTTTGTTGAATCAGGGCCCGCAAGCCCTGTCCGATGCCGAACTGCTGGCGATTTTCCTGCGCACGGGCATGCGCGGTCGCAGTGCGGTGGATCTGGCGCGGGATTTGCTGTCCCGCTTTGGCGGTCTGCGCCCGTTGCTGGAAGCAAGCCAGGAGGCGTTCTGCGCGTGTCCGGGGCTGGGAGAGGCCAAGTACGCGCAACTGCAGGCTGTGCTGGAAATGGCGCAACGCCATCTGCAGCACGCCCTGGAGCGCGGCGAGGCGCTCACCAGTCCGGATCTCACCCGCCGTTTTCTGTCGGCCCGTCTGCGCCACCGGCAGCATGAGGTGTTTGCCTGCCTGTTCCTGGACAACCGCCATCGCGTTCTGCGCTTCGATGAACTGTTCCGCGGCACCATCGATGCCGCCAGTGTGTATCCGCGAGAGGTGGTCAAGCAGGCGTTGGCCTGCAATGCCGCGGCCGTGATCCTGGCCCATAACCACCCCTCGGGTGTGGCGGAACCCAGTCAGGCGGATCGACACATCACGCGCCGCCTGCAGGATGCCCTGGCCCTGGTGGATATCCGTGTGCTGGACCATCTTGTGGTGGGTGATGGTGAGGCGGTTTCCTTCGCCGAACGCGGCCTGCTCTGACACAATGAGCGCATGCGCAGATTTCTCGATGAACAGGGCGAGCCCTGGGATGTGATGCTGGGGCGTGAATCCTACGGCATGCAGGTATTGCTGTTCGTGCAGGCCGGAGGTGGCGAGGTCCGCAAGGCCATGCTGGCGGCCGACACCCGGGTGGATGCCGAGGCGGAACTTGATGGGATGGACGACGCGGTCTTGCTCGAGCGGCTGTCAGTTTCAGTGCCCTGGGATTCGGAAACCCTGGCGCCCAAATAGAACCTGCCGTGCCGATCCCGTAAACTTCCCGGAATTCCATGTCGAGGCCGCGTGAGCGGAGGTTTGCTGATGGCCATGCTGCAAGGGCGGCGTATTCTGCTGGGAGTGACCGGGGGGATCGCGGCCTACAAGAGTGCGGATCTGGTGCGACGGCTGAAGGATGCAGGCGCGGACGTGCGTGTGGTGATGACGCGCGGCGCCGAGGAATTCGTGCGTCCTCTGACCTTTCAGGCCGTTTCCGGCCAGCCGGTGCATAACAGTCTGCTGGATCCCCAGGCCGAGGCCGCCATGGGCCATATCGAACTGGCCCGCTGGGCCGATGCCGTGTTGATCGCGCCGGCCACGGCGGACGCCCTGGCCCGACTGGCCCATGGCCTGGCGGACGATCTGCTCACCACCATCTGTCTGGCCACGGAAGCACCGCTGGCAGTGGCACCCGCCATGAACCGGATCATGTGGGCGCACCCGGCCACCCGGGCGAATGTGGACCAACTGCGTGCACGCGGCGTGCACATCTTCGGCCCTGGCGCCGGTGACCAGGCCTGTGGCGAGGTGGGCGCCGGCCGCATGCTCGAGCCGCTGGAACTGGTGGATGCCACCGCCGGACTATTCGGTTCGTCCCTGCTGCGAGGTGTGTCGGTGCTGATCACCGCGGGCCCCACCCGTGAACCCATTGACCCCGTGCGTTATATCACCAACCGCAGCTCCGGCAAGATGGGGTTTGCCGTGGCCCGGGCTGCGGTGGCCGCGGGTGCCCGCGTCACGCTGGTGGCGGGCCCGTGCAATCTGCCCACCCCGGCCGGGGTAGAGCGTGTGGATGTGGAGACGGCCGAACAGATGCTGGAGGCGGTGATGGCGCGCGTGGATGCGGCGCAGATCTTTGTTGCCAGTGCCGCTGTGGCCGACTACCGGTTGGCGCAGGTGGCGGCCAGCAAGATCAAGAAGAGCCAGGATGCGATGCAGCTGGAACTGGTGCGCAATCCCGATATTCTCGGCACCGTGGCCGGCCTGCAGGTCGGGCCCTTTACCGTTGGCTTCGCAGCGGAAACTGATGATATGCATGCCTACGCGGAGGACAAGCGGCAGCGCAAGGGCCTGGATATGATCGCCGCCAATTGGGTGGGGCGCCCGGGCACCGGCTTCGACGCCGATGACAATTCGCTGGAAGTCCTCTGGGAGGGTGGCGGCGCGAGCCTGGGGCCGGCGCCGAAGCTGCAGGTGGCGGAGGAACTGGTCCGGCTGGTGGCAGAACGGTATTCAGACACGGTGCAAGCCTGAGGAGTGACGCGTGCAGACAGTGCAGGTACGGATACTCGATGAACGGCTGGGGCGGGAGTTCCCGCTGCCGGATTATGCAACCGACGGTTCCGCCGGTATTGATCTGCGCGCATGCCTTGATAGCCCCGTGACCCTGGAGCCGGGGCAGACCACCCTGATTCCCACGGGTTTGGCCGTCCACATGGGCGATCCGGGTTTGGCAGCGGTGATCCTGCCGCGGTCCGGCCTGGGCCATAAACATGGCATTGTTCTGGGGAATCTGGTGGGGTTGATCGATTCCGATTATCAGGGCCAGTTATTCGTGTCCTGCTGGAACAGGGGTAACGATGCGTTCACGGTGCAGCCAGGCGATCGCATCGCGCAGCTCGTGTTCGTGCCGGTGGTACGCCCGCGCTTCGAACGGGTGGACAGCTTTGAACCCAGCAGTCGTGGCGAGGGCGGTTTCGGGCATTCCGGCCGGCACTGAGCCCAGACAAAGCACAGGGAGGATGGCATGACGTCAGCGAAGTCCGGTGCCCACCGGATGTATCCGGGCATAGCCGGCCCGCAGGTCGGTGCCATCAGCTTTCTGTCCCTGGGGGGCGTGTTGTTCATTGCCGCCCTGCTGGCGCTGGCGGTGAGCCTGTGGCTTTCCCAGGGGCCGGCGCAGGACTCCCACCGCGCCGCGCTGGATCGTGAGGGCGAGGCGACCGCCGTACTGGCGGCGCGGCAGGTCGCGCAGGCGGTGGAGCGGGAGCTTCGGCAGATGCGTGAACTGGCCCAAACGCCGGGGCTGATGGAACGATGGGATGAGCAGGGCGGCGATCCGCTGCTGCAGGCCGCGTTCCCCGGGGCCCTGCGCGTGACGATCCTTCCCGCCGGTCTGGACGACGCGCGCCCCGAGGCGGATCCTCCGATCGGTTTCGCCCTGCTGGATATGCTGCGTTCCGCCGAGGACAGCGGTCAGGTCGTGGCCCCTGAAGTGCATCTGCTCGGCCGGGAGAACGCGCACCTGAACCTGGTTCATCCCATCGTTGATGAATCGGGTGTCGCCGCCCATCTGGTGGTGAGTTACCCCATGGAATGGTTCGGCCAGGCAGTGGCCTTACCCATAGATGATGCCGGGGAGCTCCGCGTCCAGCATGGAAGCGGCGCTCAGGGTGAGCTGATGCGTCTGAGCAGTTCAGGGCCGCTGGCAGACAGCCATGCGGTGCATGTGCCCAATGCCGACTGGATCGTGCATTACAGCCCGGTGGCGCGGGCCGGCGCACCGGGCATCCTGGCGGACACGCGCACCCTCGCCGCCGCCGCTGCGGGCTTGCTGGTGCTGCTTGTGCTGCTTTGGGCCGTGTTCCGGAAAACGGGCGCCGCCGTGTCAGCGGATGCGGAGCGCTGGCGTGCGGGCATTGAGGCGCTTGCCGCCGGCCGCACCCCGAGTGGTGCTGGTATGCAGCTTGCCGCCAACGAACAGGCGTTGGATGAGGCCTTGCAGGCCATGCGTGCCGCGGCAGCGAGCAGGCAACGCCCAGCCGCGAAGCCCGAATCAAGTGCGGAGGATGCGGCCCCTGCAGCGGAGCCTGAGCCGGATACCGAGCCGCCAACGGCCGACCATGAGGCGGAGGACGATTTACTGCATGGCTTTGAGCTGATCGATGAGCCGTCGCAGACAGATCAAACAGGAGAGACGATGGAAACCGAGGTGGACGCCAGCCTGTTCCGTGCCTATGACATCCGCGGTGTTATGGGTAAGACCCTGTCGGAGGATGTGGCCCGCGTGATCGGGCGAGCCATCGGCAGCGAGGCCGATGCGCGGGGTTGTTCCGAGGTGGTGGTGGGCTACGACGGGCGGTTGTCCAGCCCGGCGTTGGCCGATGCGCTGATCGAAGGGCTGCGGGCCGCGGGCCGTGATGTCATCCTCATCGGCCGCGTGCCCACGCCGGTGAGCTATTTCGCCACCTATCACCTGGGCACGGGCTCCTGCGTCCAGATCACCGGCAGCCACAATCCCCCGGATTACAACGGCTTCAAGGTGATGCTGGGCGGGGAAACCCTGTCGGGCGAGGCCATCCAGGCCCTGTATCAGCGGATCGAGGCCAAGGATTTCGTGGCGGGCGAGGGACGGATGCGCACAGAGGATGTGTTGCCCGCCTACCTGGATCGTATTGCCGGGGACATTACGTTGCACCGGCCGTTGCAGGTGGTGGTGGATGCGGGCAACGGTGTGGCCGGCGAGATCGGTCCGGAAGTGCTGCGCGCCATCGGCTGTGAGGTGGAGGAGTTGTTCTGTGAGGTGGATGGCAATTTCCCCAATCACCATCCGGACCCCTCCGATCCGAAGAATCTGGAGGCGCTGATCAGCCTGGTGCGGCTCCAGGAGGCCGACGTGGGGCTGGCTTTCGATGGCGATGGCGATCGCCTGGGCGTGGTGGATGCCACTGGCAAGATTATCTGGGCCGATCGGCAGATGATGCTCTACGCCATGGACATTCTGAGCCGGCAGCCGGGGGCGGATATCATCTTCGACGTTAAGTGCTCGTCGCACCTGGCCCGCATTATCTCGGACAATGCCGGGGTGCCCGTGATGTGGCGAACCGGCCATTCCCTGATCAAGGCCAAGCTCAAGGAAACCGGTGCCCCGCTGGCCGGCGAGATGAGCGGTCATATCTTCTTCAATGACCGCTGGGATGGGTTCGACGACGGCATTTACACGGCGGCACGCCTGCTGGAAATCCTGTCCATGGATCCGCGCAGCAGCACCGAGGTGTTTGCTGAACTGCCGGAGACGGTGAGCACCCCCGAGCTGAAGATCAACCTGGAGGAGGGCGAACCGCCGCAGGTGATCGAGCGGCTGGTGGCCAAGGCGGATTTCCCGGATGCGCGGGTGACCACCATTGATGGTCTGCGGGTGGATTTTCCCGATGGCTGGGGGCTGGTGCGCTCATCCAACACCACGCCCTGCCTGGTGCTGCGCTTCGAGGCGGATACCGAGGAAGCGCTGTCGCGTATCCAGCAGCAGTTCCGAGGACTGCTTGAACAGGCCAAGCCGGGCATCGAGGTCGGTTTCTGACTTACGGGCGGTGTTGGTGGCTTCGAACCGGCCGGAGCCGGAAGCGACGGCTCCGGACACGCTGTGAATACGTCCGTGTACGCTTGTCGGCGAGGTCCCTCTCGCCGACAGTCCGGAACCGCCGCTTCCGACACCGGCCTCGGCATGAAGATGTACGAGCGGTCCAGGCTTCGTTGAGGCGTGCGCCCCGCAGTAAGGGCGGCGCAGGGACACCCGGTTCGAAGCCCGCAGGTGCCGGCGGCGGCCTCTATCGCAATTCCATAAGGTGTAGAACGCATGACAGAGCAACAGACCCCTGCCACCCAGGTGGCTCGCGTACTGACCGAGGCGCTGCCCTATATCAAGCGCTTCCACGGCAAGACCATTGTCGTGAAGTTCGGCGGCAACGCCATGGTGGATGAAGAGCTCAAGCGCAGTTTTGCGCGCGATATCGTGCTGATGAAACTGGTGGGCTTCAATCCCGTGGTTGTTCATGGCGGCGGACCGCAGATCGGCAAACTGCTGGAGCGTATCGGCAAGGAATCCCGCTTCGTGGAAGGAATGCGGGTCACGGATGCCGAGACCATGGACGTGGTGGAAATGGTGCTGGGCGGACTGGTGAACAAGGAAATCGTCCAGCTCATCAACAGCCAGGGTGGGCGCGCCGTGGGCCTGTCCGGCAAGGACGGTGGCCTGATCCGGGCACGAAAACTGGTACTGCCGCCGAAGGAAGACGCGGAGGCCAGTGAGATTATCGACATCGGTCACGTGGGCGAAGTCGCCGGTGTGGACCCGGCAGTGGTCAACATGCTGGACCAGGGGGAGTTTATCCCGGTGATCGCCCCCATCGGTGTTGGCGACGATGGACGTTCCTACAACATCAATGCCGATCTGGTGGCCGGCAAAGTGGCGGAAGTGCTGAAAGCCGAAAAGCTGATTCTGCTCACCAACACCCCCGGGCTACTGGATCGTGACCAGCGCCTGCTCACCGGGCTGGACGCAGCCCGCGTGCAGGACCTGATTGCCGATGGCACGATTCACGGCGGCATGCTGCCGAAAATCCGCTGCGCGCTGGAAGCCGTTCAGCATGGGGTGCGGTCCGCGCATATCATCGACGGCCGCGTCACCCACGCCGTGCTGTTGGAGCTGTTTACCGACCAGGGGGTGGGGACACTGATCCGCGGCCAGGGCTGAATGACCTGAGGTGTTGCCTGGTGGCTCCGGCGGTGAGCGGATCTAGTCGCTGTTCTGCTCGGCCTGCAGCTCCCGCAGGCGATCCCGGTGACCGTCGAACTCCGCGTTCAGGCTGTTCATGGATTGCTCCAGCTCTTCCATTCGGGCGTTTCGCTCCTCGATGCGCTCCTGGGTGCGCCGGATGCGTGTGTAAATCGCCTCCGGATCCCCTTGCCCCGTGCGCTCTGCCTGTGCCGCCTGCTGACGCAGCGCGGCCAGGTCCTCCCGGTCCCGGTCGTTCCGGATGTTGAGGACCCGTTGTTGCGCGGTCATGGCATCCAGCCGTTCCTCCCGGACGCGCTCCAGATGCGCCTCGCCAGTAAAGGTGCGCAGCAGCATGCGGTCATATTCCGCCTGCTGGCGCCGGGCTTCCGCCTCGCGGGCCTGACGCTCTTCCTCAAGCCGGCGCTCCCGCTCCCGCTCCCGCAGTTCCTCCTCGGTGGGGGCCCGCTCCACCTCACCGACGGGGGAGCCGTCGCGGGAGTACACGCGGCGGGATTCCCGTATCCGTTCCGGGGGTAGGGTGTCGGAATAATGCACATTGCCATCGTCGTCCACCCAGCGATAGAGCTGGGCATCGATGGGCGGTGCGCTGGTCATGGCCAGGGCCAGCACCAGTAGCGCTAACGGCAGGCGGAACAGGAACGTCACCATCGTCCTCGCGCAGTCGGAATGGACAATCCAGGGCCCTACGATAGGGGAGCCAGGGTCTGTGGTCCAGCGCCGCGGACAGGTCAGGTTGCCAGGATGCGGGCCAGGTCCAGAATGCCGGTGGGGAGTGGCTTGCGCAGCCCCGCCACATCCCGCAGCGGCACGGCGGCGATGCAGCCGGCCTGCACGCCAAGCATGATGTCGCCTTTGTCTGCGCACAGATGATCCACGGCGCTTGCACCCAGGGTGGAGGCAAGCAACCGGTCATGGCCCGTGGGGCTGCCGCCGCGCTGGATGTGGCCGAGAATGCAGGCCCGGGCCTGATGGCCGTGCTCGGTGAGCTGTCCGGCCAGGCGCGCCGTCAACTGGGGGTCATGCCCTTCGGCCACCACGATCAGGCTGCTGTTCTTGCCCCGGCGCTTGCTCAGGTTGAGCCGCTGCACCAGTTCCGGTACATCGATGCGGCAATCCGGCAGCAGGACGGATTCCGCGCCCCCGGCCAGCCCCACGGCCAGGGCGATGAAGCCGGAGCTGCGGCCCATGACCTCCACCAGGAACACCCGTTCGTGGGAATGGGCCGTATCGCGGATACGGTCGATGGCCTCCAGACCGGTATTCACCGCGGTATCAAACCCGATGGTGTCGTCCGTGCCGTAAATGTCGTTGTCGATGGTGCCGGGCAGCCCGATGACCGGAAATCCGGTCTCTTCCGCCAGCAGATGGGCGCCGGTGAGCGAACCGTCGCCACCGATGACCACCAGCCCTTCAACGCCGCGCTTGTGCAGCGCCTGGGCCACGCGGGCGCGCACGGTCGGTTCCCGGAAGGCGTCACAGCGATCGCTTTTCAGAACCGTGCCGCCCCGGTGGAGAATATTCCCCACCGACGCGGTGTTCATGGGGCGCAGCTCATCCTCCACCAGGCCGGTGTAGCCGCGGTCGGACCCCAGCACCTCGATCCCGCAATGGATGGCGCTGCGTACCACGGCGCGGATGGCCGGGTTCATGCCAGGGGAGTCGCCGCCGCTGGTCACGATGACGATGCGGCGCGGTTGCCGCACACGGGGCAGTACAGGAAGGTTCCACATGACGGGCGGTCAGACCTCTTGTATCCGGAGCGGGCACAGTAGCGCGCCTACGGGTTGCTTCCAAGGCTTGCCTGCGCTTCCCCCTGACGCAGCACGTAGCGGGTTGCCCGCCACAGGCCGAAGCCGTCCCGAAGCCCCGGCGTAACATCCACATGACCCAGGCCGCCCGCCTCGAACAGCCGGGCCTGACCCTCGGGCAGCGCCTCCTTCAGGCGCCGGCTGTGGGACACCGGGATGACCCGGTCATCCGGGCCGTGAATCATCACCAGCCGGGCCTCCAGCCGCTCCAGGTCCAGTTCCGCCAGGTCCAGTGCCCCCAGCTCTTCCAGCAGTCGGGGAGGCATGCGCTGGAGCAGGTCGTCCACCTGCTCCGGATCCCGGTTCATGATCAACGAGTAAACGGCGCGCCCCTGTGGTGTCAGCTGACGTAGTTGATCCACTACCCGAGCAGTCCCGTCCTCCATGCGTCGGCGGGCGATGGTTTTCAGGGCCTCTCGGTCTTGGGCCTCATCCAGCCAGTGCGCCTGGCTCAGCAGGGCCGCCCAGCGGGCTGCACGCTGTGGCGGAGGAGCCCCGGCGCCGGCCCCGTCCCTGTCGTAACCCGTGGTCACATAACGCAGCATGTCCGGAAGGCTGTAGTAGCCCCCCACGGAGATGACGAAACTGACCCGGTCCCGGGTATCGTCCTCCATGGCCGCCACGAGCGCCGGCCCGACGGCGAAGCTGATGGCCGCGAGTGCCGTGGCGCCCTCTTCAGCGGGACCATCCGGGCCGGTGGCGTGCCGTACCGCATCGGCAATGGCCTCCGCTTCCCGGGTGCTGATGGAAAGGTCGCGCAGGCCGTCCAGTTCCGGCACCAGCACGCGGAAGCCGGCCCGGGACAGGGTCTGGGCGAAATCCACCAGGCGCGGGTCACGGCGGCCTTCCTCCGTAAACCCGTGGACCAGGACCAGCGTGCCCCGGTGGGCGGTTTC
>SLCE01000102.1 GCA_007125985.1 Ectothiorhodospiraceae bacterium
ATGATCTCGAAGCCGTCCTCGCCCGTGTAACCGGTACGGGCAATCAGCCAGTCGCCGTTTTCCAGCCCCTGGAAAGGCTTGAGTGCGGCCAGCTTGCGCGCCGTGGTGCTGTCCAACGGTTCCCCCATGGCCTTCAGCGCACCGGGTCCCTGGACCGCCAGCATGGCGAAATCCTTGCGCTCGCGGATCCGCAGATCCAGCCCTTCAGCGCGGTCTTGCAGCCAGTTGAGGTCCTTCTCCCGAGTGGCCGCGTTGAGCACCAGCCGGTAGCGGCCTTCTGAGAGGAAATAGACGATCAGGTCGTCGATAATGCCGCCGCTGGCATTCAGCATGCACGTGTAGAGCGCATGGCCGGGCTGGGAGAGTCGGGAGACGTCGTTCGCCATGACCTGGCGCAGAAAACGGCGCGCATCGGCACCGCTGACCCCCACGACGTTCATGTGAGAGACATCGAACATGCCGGCAGCGGCCCGCACCCGGCGGTGCTCCTCCAGCTGTGAGCCGTAATGGAGGGGCATATCCCAACCGGCGAAGTCCACCATTTTGGCGCCGGCGGCGCGGTGCCGATCATAAAGCGGCGTACGTCGGAGCATGCCTTGCACCCTTATTGAACACTCCGAGTGGGTGAGCGCTGTTTTCGGGCACTATACCGAGCCGGCAGGCAAAGACCAAGGAGGCAAACCGGGAGGCCGTTAGGGCTCAGCCGGGCTGCGCCGAAAGCTGACGCCGTTGCGCCACGGAACGGCGCACCAACAGAATAACGGGCAACAGACCGACAAGGATCAGTGTCACCGCAGGCAGCGCGGCGCGCTGCCATTCGCCGTCGGAGGTGAATTCATAGATGCGCACGGCCAGCGTATCCCAGCCATACGGACGCAACAGGAGCGTGGCCGGCATTTCCTTCATGACATCCACGCAGACCAGCAACGCGCCGGCGAACAACCCCGGACGCAGCATCGGCACGAACACGCGCCGGATCACCTCCCCCTGGCCGGCACCCAGGCTGCGGGCCGCCTCGGCCATACTCGGTCGCACCTGCTCGAACGCGGAATCCACGCTGTTGAACGCCACGGCCATGAAACGGATGCTGTAGGCCAGCAGCAGGGCGATCACGGTCCCGGTCAGCCACTGCCCACCGGGCTCATTGAGCACACCGGCCAGCCAGCCGTCCACGCGGGTGAAAACCAGCATCACCGCCACGGCCAACACCGAGCCCGGCATGGCATAGCCCAGTGTGGACACGCCCACCGCACGCCGCGTCAACCAGTCCGGCTGCGCCCGCCGCGCGTAGGCCAGGAGCAAGGCCAGCGTCACGGTAATGGCCGCCGCCATGGCGCCCAGCGCCACTGTCCGACCCAGCATGCCGAAGTACTGGGCATTGAAATCCGCCAGGGAATGGCCGGCAACCCACCACAAAAGCTGAATCAGTGGAATCACGAAGGCGAACGCGAGCACCAGGCCGCAGGCCCCGGTGGCCAGCGCGCCGCGCCAGCCGCTCAGCCGGATCCGCAGCTGGTTGCCCGGGACGGAACGCTGATAAAAACGGGCGCGGCCACGGCTGTAGCGTTCTGCGAACACCGCCAGGGCCACGAACAACAGCAGCAGCGATGCGAGCTGGGCCGCGGTTTCCAGACTGAAGAAACCGAACCAGACGCGATAGATGGCCGTGGTGAAAGTGTCGTAGTTGAACACCGCCACGGCGCCGAAATCCGCCAGGGCCTCCATCAAGGCCAGCGCGGTGCCGGCCGCAATGGCCGGCCGGGCCATGGGCAGCGCAACCCGGAAAAACGCCCGCCAGGGCCCCAGACCATTGAGCCGTGCCGCCTCCATGAGGCCGACCCCCTGGGCGAGAAACGCGGTGCGCGCCAGCATGTACACATAGGGGTACAGGACCAGCGACATCACCAGAATCACGCCTCCGGTGGAGCGAATCGGTGGGAACCAGGCGCTGGTGCCGAACACGTCGCGAATTTGGCTCTGCACCGGACCGCTGTAGTCGAAGATGCCGATAAACGTAAAGGCGAGTACATAGGCGGGCACCGCCAGGGGCAGCATCAACGCCCAATCAAACCAGCGCCGGCCAGGGAAATCGCAGACGGCGGTAAGCCAGGCAAGGCTCACACCCAATACCAGCACCAGCGTACCAACACCCAGCACCAGCAACACGGTATTGGTCACCAGCCGTCCCAGCAGCGTGGCTCGAAGGTGTTCCCAGATCTGGGCATCGATCTGCAGCCAGGACACAGCAGTGACCAGCAGCGGGGCCAGGACCACCGCAGCCACGGCCAGGGCGAACCAGCGCCAGCCCCGAAGCCGGAACGGCAGCAGGCCGGTTCCAGCGGAACCGGCCTGTACGTCACCGGCCACCACGGACACTAACGGTACCCCGCCCGATCCATCAGCATCACCGCCTGGGTCTGCAGGCGGCCGGCCTCGGCCAGATTCGTGTCATCCATACGGAAGTCGCCCCAGCTCGCGACCAGCGGTTCGCGCTCGATACCCTCGCGCGCGGGATACTCGTGGTTCAAGGCACCGTAGAGAGCCTGTGCTTCCGCGCCGGCCAGCCATTCCAACAGCAGCTGCGCGGCCTCGGGCCGCCGCGCATGGCGGGTGACACCGGCGCCGGAGATATTCACATGCACCCCGGCACCGTCCTGGTCCGCCCAGTGGATGGCCAGCGGCACATCCGGATCCTGCGATTGCAAGCGGCCGAAATAATAGGTGTTCACCAGCGCCACATCGCACTGGCCTGCCGCCACCGCTTCCATGGTGGACGTATCATTGGAGAACGGCGAGGCGGCCAGGTTGGCGACCCAGCCTTCCACGATCTCTTCCGCACGTTCCTGCCCGTGGGTGGCAATGAGCATGGCAACCAGGGATTGGTTATACACCGATTGCGATGAGCGCATGCACAGGCGCCCCTGCCACTGATCATCCGCCAGATCGGCGTAACTGCCCAATTCCTCCGGGTCCACTCGCTCGGTGCTGTACACCATGGTGCGGGCACGTACGGAAAGGCCGAACCAGCGCCCCTCCGGATCACGCAGATGCGCCGGGATGGCCTGCTCCAGCGCCTCGGAATCCACTGGCGCCAAAAGGTCACGCTCCGTGGCCTGCCAGAGATTGCCCGCGTCCACCGTCATGAACACATCGGCCTGGGTGTTGCGCCCTTCCGATTGCAGACGCGCCATGAGAGGCCCGGCATTGTCAGTCACGTAGCGGACGCGAATGCCGGTTTCCTCCGTGAATCGCTCGAAGAGCGGTCGGATCAGGTGCTCTTGCCGCGAGGAATAGACCACCACCTCATCGCCAGCGGCAGTGGCTTCCTGCTCGCCGCCACCACGCGTACCGCCCACAATGATGCCGGCGACACCGACCGCCACAAGCAAGGGAAACACGATTCGGCGCATCAGGAACTCCTAGAGCGAGACCAAGTACACGCCAAAATGATAATCATTCTTGTTTGTATCTGTAAAGCGATTCAAGGAGGCAACATACTGCAGCGTGCGGCACCGCGGGACGGGCACTGCGCCCTACAGGGGCTCAGGCAAGTCCTGGATGGCGGTGGCAAGCACCCCCAGTGCAATGGCCCGGGCCACCGCCTGCTGCCGGTTGTTGACGCCCAGCTTCACGCAGGCGTTCTGCAGGTGAAAGATAACGGTGCGCTCTGTAATACCGAGGATCTGGGCCGTCTCCCACGCGGTCTTACCCTCGGCCGCCCAGGCCAGGCATTGCCGTTCCCGATCAGTCACTGCCGGCGGCTCCGGCTCAGCGCTGTAGCCAACGCGCATCGCGGCTTCATGCACCAGACTTCCCAGGTACAGGGCCTGCGGCCGAAGGCGCTGAAATTGCGTATCGAATCCGGAGGCCGTCGATGCGCCCAAACCGAGTATGGACAACTGACCACAGGCGCCATGCACTGGTATCACGCAGCCAGTGGTATAGCCATAGGCCGAGAACAGTGACAGCACTCGCTCGCGCGTGACCGGCGTTCCATACTGACCCCAGGCCTCTTTCCAGCTGGCAGGCCTGACGTGACGATAGGCATAGTCCACCACTGCATCCACCTGCACATGCTCCTCGTCGCGGTAGCGGCGCATCATATCCGCGGGATAATTGGACAGGAACACCAGCTCAGGGTGCAGGAAATGGCTCGGCTGGCGCAGACCGTAAGCGAACGCCTCTGCCCCCAGCCAGGCGGTAACCATCTCACACAGCTGCCGCAGCCCCGCCAGATCGTCCACTGCCGCTGCCTGGCGTTCGATCACCGCCAGTTCCGGTGCGATATCCACTGCACGCGAACTCATCCGCCCGCCACCGCCCGTCGACGCCGGGCCAGGCCCAGCTGTTCGCGCTGTTGCTCCAACAAGGTGTAAAACGCGTCCGTACCGAGAGTACGTGCCAGCTGCAAGCCCGCCTGCAGGCTGCTCATCAATGCCAGCGCATGACTCTCCGGCGTGCCGGCCACATGGAACACGCCCTGTCGGTTGCCCTGTTCCAGCACCTTGGTCAGCCACCGCAGCACATCACCAGCGAGCGCGTGCGCCTCCGCACGCACCTCTTCCGGCACGCCTTCCGCCTCCACGCCCAGCACGCCCAGCGGACACACTTTTCCCTCATCCATATAACGGCGCTCCAGCGCGAAGAAGCCTTCCAGTGAGACCTCGGGCGTCGCCTTCCGCTGCCGCAGCTGTTCGCACCACCAGTTAAAGCTACTGCGATACCGTTTCAGCAGGGCAACGCCCAGATCCGTCTTGCTCGGGAAATGGTAATGTACGGCCGCACTGCGGATGTCGAGACGCTCCGCAATCTGCTGATAACTGAAACCTGCCCAGCCCTTGTGCTGGAACAGATCTTCCGCCACTTCCAATATGCGCTGCCGCGTTCCCCTGGCCACGCCGCCTCCCGGATCACTGTCACACGTCTGTCATAGTCAGAATAGCGAACCCACCCTCCTCGCGAAACAGTGTTGCATGGGGCGAACAAGCCCATGGAATACTTGACCCCGGGACCCCAATCGGGTTCCATGGCCGTGGTGCCGCCCATTGGCGACAGCTGGCGCGGCTGCGACAAACAAGCAAAAACAGCAAACGTCTAAACAAAACATAGAAAAACAGCAAATTTTACGCTTTAAAAACAATCTTTTAGCACCCTGTCACCGAGATCATGCGGATCGATCCCGCCGCTGTTGCATGCCCACAACAGCATTTCGTTGCAGCGCACCAACAAACTTAAAGTAATTTCTTAGGTCATTTGATTAGCGAAAGGGCTTGCAGTCCGAAATTCCTGTTGTATTATTGCCCTAACCATCCATGCGGTGGTGTTGCGCTGACGCAACAAATCGGCCGGAGGGTACGCCCTCCACATGTGGTGCCGCCGGGCGACGGTAGCAACACATGAAAGAACGCCAAAACAACGTTGTTTTAAGGGGATTCATCCATGAAAAAGCTTTCTGCCCTGGCTCTGGCCGGCCTGCTGGCCGCTCCCGCCGCGTACGCTGCCGACATTCAGTTCGGTGGTGACGTCGATTTCGACTACTACAACAGCCGCCAGGCTGGTGAACGTTTTGAAGGATTCGAACAGCGCATCCGCCTGCAGACCGTGATGGACGCCGGCAACGGCGTGCAGCTGCACGCTCGCCTGAACCTGCTGAACGACCGCTGGACCGGTGATGCTTCCGGCAACGACGAAAGCCAGGAATCGCCGTTCACTGCCGGTAACCGCGATCACCGCAACACGCAACTGGATTACGGTTTCGTGCAGATGCCCATGGGCCCCGGCACCTTCCGCGTCGGCCGCCAGATCTCCAGCTGGAACAACGACTTCACCGCCGCTGATGACCGTCGTGACCGCATCGGTTACGTGACCCGCGTTGCCGGTCAGATCGTGTCGCTGTCGTATGACCGTCGTCAGGCAGGCGATGAAACCAACCGCGCCACCGACGGCAACCAGTTCAACTTTGCCGTTCTTGGCGGCATCGGTGACACCGGCTGGAACTATGGCGTACTGTTCACCACGTGGGATGCTGGCGCTTCCGGTGCCGACGCTTCCGATGCTGGTTACTCCATCCGCGGCGCCAAGTTGTTCGCTCCCTATGTCACCGGCTCCGCCGGTCCTGTGGATCTGATGATCGGCGGTCATTACTTCGGCGACAGCCGTGGTGCGGCCTTCACCGAAGACACCTTCGGCGCCTACGTGCGTGCCGGCATGGAGGCCACCGATACCATTCGCCTGGAAGGTCAGGTGGTCTACACCGACGGCGGCACCTTGGTGGCCGGCGGCTTTGACTCCTTCTCCAGCCTGATCCACAACAGCCCGGATCATGACGCCAGCTCCACCCGCGTGAACGGTCTGAACCTGGGCGGTGCCGGGCAGGAAGCCAACGAAGACGACACCACCACACTGGCCGCCGTGCGTGCCAAGCTTGCGCTGACCCCCGAGTTCACCCTGACGCCGGCCCTCGGCTGGGTGAACTACGAGCGCGGCCAGGGCGGCGTTGTGGACGAAGACGTGATCTTCTTCGACCTGCGCGGTGACTATCAGCTGAACCCGGCAACCAACGTGTTTGCCGCTGTCGGGTATGCCGATTCCGAAGACTACCTGGGTCAGAACACCAGTGGCTTCGTCACCGGCGTGAACGTGCAGTTCTAAGAACCGCGCAACGCTGTACTATGAGAAGGGCGCCTACGGGCGCCCTTTTTTGTCGCAATGGTCTACATTGTCAGCACTCAGGATTTTGCCTAATCTCGTCCCTTCATCCGCGACGGAGTCGAACCCATGCATTCTCGCTGTCTGTTGGCACTTACCCTAAGTACCGCGTTTCTGACAGCCTGCGCCACCGGCGAGTACGACCCCGAGCAGGATCCGTACAAAGACCCGCAGCTAGCCTACGCATCCGGCGCATCCGAAACAGACATGAGCAACCGGGCGAGTATTCTTGACGGTGTTTTCGAGCGTATGCGTGCCGGCGAACGGTCGGAGGACAGCGAACGGATGGCCGAGTTGGAGGCCGCGGTGCGGCAGCTGGAGCA
>SLCE01000219.1 GCA_007125985.1 Ectothiorhodospiraceae bacterium
CCGGCTCCCGCCGCCCGTCGAAAACCCGGGCGACCGACCATCAGGGGCGGCCGTTATCGGCCGCTCCGCGGCACCGGACCGGGCTCCGACGGGCTGTCGGGAGCGGGTGGCGGGTTGTTCGCGCTTTGCCGGCCTGGATGAGCGGGCCTCGGCCTCCTCGGCCTGGTCCAGAAACACGTTCCGGCGACGGCGCTGCTCGCGGGCCTGCTCATGCACACGGTCCTCCTGATCGCCGGTCTCCACCTCCATCTGCAAGCGGGCCAGCTTTAGCCGGTCCAGCGATTCGTCGGAGGTGACCAACAGGAACTCATCTGCCAGGTCATCCCCCAGACTCACCCCCAGATCGGGCTGCTGGGCATCCGACGCCCCGACTCCGCTCCCAACTCCAGCAGCCCGGCGCAGGATTTCATTGGCTTCCGAGAGATCCACCTCCTGCGGGTTCGCGCTTGTACCGACCAGGGAAGCCGGAAACGGGCCCGGCTGCCGGGCACTGGCGGATGCACCAGAGCCTTGGGCGCCGGCCGTTCCATCCTGAACCGCGGTCTCCAATTCCACCAGCTGTTCCGCCAGACGGACCGCACGACGCTGCGCCTGGATCCGCGCCCGCTCCGACAGGTGTAGTGCCTTCTTCAGGGCGACCACTTCGCCCTGGAGGTCATCCAACCTGTCCTCCGCACCTTCCCCCTCCACCCCCTGCAGGGTGCGCAAAGTATCTTCCAGTTGCCGCACACGGGCGCGTTCACGCTCCAGGGCCTCCCGGTGGCGGCTTACCTCCAACTCCATTTCAGCCACTTCTTCCTCGGCACTGCGCCACGCGCTCTGGGCCGCAGCCCGGTAACGGGCCACTTCCTCCTCGACGGTGGAGCGTGCGGAGGCCTCCTGCTGGAGAAACTGCTGTGAGAGTTCGTCGTAGCGCCGCTGCAGGCGGGCGCCATGATCCCGGGATTCATGCAGGCGGGCTTCAAGATCCGCCACCTGGTCTTCCAGCCGGCGCCTTCGGGCCACCTCCGCCGCCTGGGCCCTCAGGTGCTCGGCTTCAGCCGCGCGGCGCGCCGCTTCCGCCTGGCCCCGGTGGTAGGCAACCTCGTCCTCAAGCCGCTGGCGCACCATCGCCAGCTCCCGCTTAAGTTTTTCAGCTTCCCCTGCTCCCGCCATGGTGGTACCACCCATCCGAAAATCCGCTCGCATCGTCGCCCCGTCCGCTTTGCAGGCGGCGGCTCAGGACCAACCCATCATCTTTGCAGATCCTTGCAGGCACGCCTGCCCCGAAAGCATACGCGCGTTGCGGCTCTTGCCAAGGGCTTGCCATTGCCTGCGAGTCGCGCCTTACACCCCGAACACGCCGCAAAGCCAGAGCACCATGGGAAAGCATCAGTGCTTCCTTAAGAACCGTGCCAACAAGGACTCATCGCGCAGGCGTGATTATTCAGTAGCCCACGGTTTCCAACTGCAGCCCCGGCGGCGGCCCCGGAAGCCGGAACAGCCGGCTTTCCACACGTCCATCCGCAGATAGCTCCAGGGTCCGGTAACCCGGTGGTTCCCCATCCAGCGTGAACGTCTTCTGCCCTGGCCGAAACTGCACGCAGGTCGACGGTGTCGCCAGTAGACGCAGATGCCCCGCATATCGGTCCACCGCCTGATGCACGTGCCCCCAGATCACGGCCCGAACGGAAGGAAACCGCGCGGCAATCTCCATGAGCGCCTCCCCGTTACCGGCACCGATCCGGTCCAGCCATTCCGACCCCATGGCAACGGGCTGGTGATGCAGGCAGATAACGACATGCTGGTCCGGATGCATTTCCAATGTCCGCTCCAGCCGCGCCAGTTCGCCCTCGTCCAGCCAGCCGTCCGGCTTGCCAGGCACCGAGGAATCCAGACCAATGAACAACCAACCGCCTAGACGGAAATCGAATGTCCAGTGCACTGGCGGGCGGTCATAAACCTGACGCATCAAAACGCGATCATCATGATTACCGGGAATCACCAGAACCGGCACCTGGAACGCCGCCATCCGCTCATGAAGGCGCTGATAAGCAGTCAGGCTGCGATCGTGTACCAGATCACCGGTGAGCAGCACCAGATCCACGGCGCCGACGTGCTGCCTCGCATGGGCAAGGACCTCAAGGCAGCATGGGTCAGTGGCCACGCCCGCCAATGTGCCCGCCGGATCGCCGAACAGATGGGTGTCGGTAATGTGGAGCACACGAATTGGCGTGGTGTCCCGGTTCTGTGGCATGGCTGACCGTCTTCCTCAAACCGCGGCTGTCGCTCGGTATGCTGAGCACTGTACTCTGGGCACTGTACCCGGTCTGTCGTTGCCGTCACAATTCACGTCATCAGAGCCTGATCCGTAACACACCATGAGCAGAAAAACGCTTGATCTCTCGGAGGCACTTTCCGGCTACCTGCAACAGGTGCAGCCGGAGCTCTCCGACATTGAACGCCGCATGCTGGAGGAGACCGCGCAGCTGCCGGGCGCCGGCATGCAGATTGCCCCGGAGCAGGCCAGCCTGCTCAGCGTGCTGGCTGCGAGCATTGGCGCAGTGCACACTCTGGAGGTCGGGGTGTTCACGGGCCTGAGCACGCTGGCCGTGGCCCGGGCCCTTCCGGCACACGGGCGTGTGGTGGCCATGGATATTGACGCCGCCACCACGGAACGGGCCCGTGCATATTGGGAGGCGGCGGGTGTCGCCGACCGCATCGAGTTGCATATCGCACCGGCCCTGGAGACGCTGGACGGCCTGCTCGCCGCCGGCAAACAGGACCGTTTCGACTTCGCATTCATTGATGCCGACAAGCGAAATTACTGGCACTATTTCGAACGCTGCCTGGCACTGCTTCGCCCCGGCGGGTTAATCGCGGTGGACAACGTGCTCTGGCATGGCAAGGTGGCGGACAAGAATGAGAACGATGCCACCACGGCAGCCATTCGCGATTTCAACGCACGGCTGCGCGAGGACACACGGGTTTTGCATGCCGTGGTTCCGGTGGGCGACGGGTTGACCCTGGCCGTGAAACGGCCGACATCCAGCACGACTCGGGACGCACAATGAGGAAAGGACTGAAACGACTGAACCTGGGCCTGGCCCTGGGGGCCCTTCTGGTCTCGCTGGCCGGATGCGCCACGTCACCGTCCGCGCCCGGCTCTCCCGAGCGCTTCGAACAAGGCCGCGAAGCTTACATGGCCGGCGATTACAGCCGTGCCTTCGAACTGCTGCTCCGGGAGGCGGAGGAAGGCAACCCGGACGCCCAGTACACGGTGGGCTACATGTACTACGAGGGCCAGGGGGTTCAACAGGACGAGCAGGCGGCGCTCCGTTGGATCCAGATGGCTGCGAGCAACGGTAGCAGCCGGGCTATCCAGGCGCTGGGACAGATGGCCGGAATCGGGGCCCGCATCGGCAGCGGCACGCCGCCCGACACCGAAAACGCAGACTGATCCCTGCCCGCCTCAGGCCAGGCGTTTGATGAACACCCGGGAGTTGCGTTTCAGGTTGTAGAGCGCTTGCCGCTGCATGGGCAGATCTTCCAGGGTGGCCGGCTCGAATCCGCGTTCCTGAAACCAGTGCGCCGTCTGGGTGGTGAGCACGAACAGCCGGGTGACGCCGTGCCGGCGTGCTTCCCGTTCGGCATGGCGCAGCAGGCGATCACCACGGCCGCCGCTGCGATAATCGGTATGAATGGCGAAACAGGCCAGTTCCCCCATGGAATCGTCGGCGTGGACGGACAGGGCGGCGCTGGCGATGACCATACCGTCGCGCTCGATCACGATGAACTCCTCGATGGCCATCTCCAACGCCTCGCGGGAACGCCGTACGAGAATGCCATCCCGCTCCAACGGTTCAATCAGTTCCAGGATGCCGCCCACGTCCTCCACCGTGGCGCGGCGCACGGTCTCGAACGGATCACCCGCCACCAGGGTTCCCACACCATCGCGGGTAAACAATTCCAGTAACAGCCCCCCGTCCAGGCGCCGACTCAGCAAATGGGCACGGCGCACACCGGCCTGGCAGGCACGCACCGCGCCATCCAGCAGGCGCAGTCGCTCCTCAGCCACCTGTTGCTCACGCCACTGGTGCAACAGACCGATGGCCTGGTGCAGATCCAGTTCCCGGATCAACTGGCCATCGGCGTTGCTGGGGGGCTCATCCTCACCGACATAAATCAGCTTCTCGGCACGCAAGGCCCGGGCCACAGCCAGAGCCACCTCTTCCGCCGCCAGATTGAACACCTCGCCCGTGGGCGAGTAACCGAGTGGACCCAGCAGACAGATGCTGCCAGCAGCCAGGCGCTCCTGTAGCGCATCCACATCCACGCGCCGTACCTGGCCGGTATGCAGAAAATCCACGCCATCCCGCACACCCACCGGCCGCGCGGTGACGTAGTTGCCGGACGCCACATGAATGCGGAAGCCCGCCATGGGTGAGTTGGCAACACCCATGGACAACAGCGCCTCAATCTCCACACGGACCGTGCCCGCTGCCTCCTTCACGCATTCCAGCGCGGGATCGTCGGTGATACGCAACCCGTCGTGATACCGCGCCGTCACGCCTCGGGCCTCGAGCCGTGCGTCGATCTGCGGGCGCGCGCCCGCCACCAGCACCACCCGTACGCCGAGGCTGTTCAACAGGGCCAGATCATGCACGAGATGGGCGAAACCGGCGTCGGCCACCGCCTCGCCGCCCACGCTGATCACGAACACCTTGTTCCGGTGGGCGTTGATATAAGGCGCGCTGCTGCGGAACCAGCTGACGAAATCCGCGTCGCTCCAACTCATGCCCCGCCCCCCGGCTCAAGGCAGAAGCGTTGCACCATCCGGCGCAGCAGATCCACGGTGGGCTGCAGACGATCCACGGCCAGGAACTCGTCGGGCTGATGCGCCTGGTCGATATCCCCTGGCCCCAGCACCACGACATCCATGCCCAGCTGACGCAGGAACGGCCCCTCGGTGCCGAAGGCGACTGCACGTGACTCGCTGCCGGTGAGCTGCTCGGCCGCCTGCACAATGGCGGCCGATGCCGGTGTTTCCATGGGCGGCAGGCCGGGGAACAGCGGCGTGAACTCCAGTTCCAAGCCGGTCTCGATGAGCGTGCGCTCCAGACGCTGGCGCAGCACGCCACGCAGTTCTTCCAGCGACATGCCCGGCATGGGCCGGACATCGATCTGCAATTCGCAGTGGGCGCAGATGCGGTTGGGGTTATCGCCACCGTGGATATGGCCCAGATTCATGGTGGGCACCGGCACGTCGAAACGCGGATCCACATGCTTTGACTGCAGCTGCTGGCGCCAGGCCACCAGATCGTTGAGCACGCGCACCATGCCTTCCAGGGCACTGACGCCCAGCGTTGGGTCACTGGAATGCCCCGACCTCCCCTGCAGGCGGATGGACTCCATCATCACACCCTTGTGGGTATGCACCGGCCGCAGCCCGGTGGGTTCGCCGATCACGGCATGTCGGCCCAGCCGCCGTTCGGCGTCCACCAGCGCCTTGGCGCCGGTCATACCACTTTCCTCGTCGGCCGTGGCCAGCACCACCAGAGGCCGCTGCAGGCGCGAGGCATCCATGTCGCGCACGGCTTCCACCACCAACGCCATGAAGGACTTCATATCGGAGGTGCCGAGACCGTACAGGCGCCCGTCGCGCTCATCCAGCCGGAACGGGTCCGACGCCCAGCCGGTTTCATCATAGGGCACGGTGTCGGTGTGTCCGGCCAACACCAGGCCGCCCTCGCCGCGCCCCAGGGTGGCGATCAGATTAGCCTTGTCGGGTGCGCCCGGAATACCCTGCAGCTCGCAGGCAAACCCCAGGCCCTGCAGCCACTCGGCCAGACGCTCCACCACGGCGCGGTTCCCTTGATCCAGCATCGGGTTGACGCTGCTCACGGACGGAATGGCGATAAGCTGACGGATCATCTCCATCAGCGATGGCGGCTGTGACGGCATGGCGTCCCCTGTTCTGGAAAGTCGGTCTACAAGGACCACACAGCGGATGTGGTCACGACTTGATTCTGGGGAAAGGAAGGACTGCCGGCAAGCGCGGACACCAGAGCGTGCCCGCGAACATCGCGCGCAGCGGGCTTACAAGCCGCCGGAGCCCCAGCTGTTTCGTCGACGTACGCGCAGGCGCGGCAGGATCAACCCCATGATAATGCCGAAGGCCAGCACGCCGGAGCCGACAATGAACCAGCGCTGGTCGTTGCTATCGCGCAGACGCTCGGTTTCCTGACTGAGGTCCTGGATTTCCCGGCGCAGGTCGATCACCTCTTTCTTCAACTCCTCGTTCTCTTCGTGAAGCTGTAGACCACGGGATGCCTGTTCCATCCGCTGCTCCAGAGTGTCACGCTCGCTGGACGTTTCCGCCAGCACCGCCTCCAGCTCATCGATGCGGGTTTCCGCCTCGGCCAACGATTCACGGAGTTGGGAATTCTCGTCCTGGGCCTCGGCCAGGCTGCTCTGGGCGCCGGACAGCTGGCTGCGGGCACTGGGCTCACCCGACAGCAGCCGGGACAGCACCCAGCCTTCGGCGCCGTCTCCCAGACGCACCCGGCTCCAGCCGGAATCCTGGTCCACCACCTGCACCCGGGTGCCGGCGGGAACCATACGCTGGATGCGGTACTGGTTACCGGGGCCAGCACGCATGTCCAGAGACAGTTCGTCACTGATGTAGCGCGTCTGCTGTGCATAACCGAGTGTCGGCACCAGCAGAACCAGCGCGAACAGAACAGCAACGAAACGACTCACGGCAACCTCCGTAACAAGGACTCGGCAAAGTGTATCCCAGCATAGAGCCATCGCAAGCTGACGCCTAGTGGAGACAGTGCAGACAGGCTGACCGGGAAGCGGGCGCCATACTGTAGAATTGAGCCGCTGGGACGCATCCATCACTTTCGTCGGGAGCATGCATGTCGGAACAACTGCCTTCGCTGTGGCTGAAAAAGGGCGAAGACCGCCGCTTGCGGTCAGGCCACCTCTGGGTGTTCAGCAACGAAGTGGACAACGAACGCTCGGCGCTGAAGGCGTTCACACCGGGCCAGGTCGCGCTGCTGCGGGATCACGCGGACCGGGCCCTGGGCACCGTCTACGTCAACCCGCACTCACTGATCTGCGCACGCCTGATGAGCCGCGACCCCAGGCGCGTCCTGGGGCAGTCCCTGCTGGAGGACCGGTTGCGCCAGGCGCTGGCGCTGCGGGAGCGCCTGTGCGAGACGCCCTGCTACCGCCTGGTGCACGGCGACGGCGACGGTCTCTCGGGCCTGATCATTGACCGCTATGGCGACACCTGCGTCATCCAGCCCAACACCGCTGGCATGGAGCAGGCACTGGAGGCGCTCATTGCCGCGCTCCGGGCCACAGTGAGGCCTAGCCATATACTGATCCGGGCAGACAGCCCGATGCGGGAACTGGAAGGACTGGACCGCTACCAGCGCTGGGTGGACGGCACGGGGCCGGAATTGCTGGAGCTGACGGAGAACGGCGTGCGTTTCCAGGTGGGTAGCCAGGACGCGCAGAAAACCGGTTGGTATTACGATCACCGGGCCAGCCGCGCCCGGTTGGCCGATCACGTCCGCGGTCGTCGGGTATTGGATGTGTTCTCCTATGTGGGCGCGTGGGGCGTGCAGGCGCTGGCGGCCGGCGCCAGCAGCGCCACCTGCGTCGACAGTTCCGCCGCAGCGCTGGATCGGGCCAGCGGGAACGCCGCGCTGAATGGGCTGGATGCGGCACTGACCACCATTGAGGGCGACGCATTTACCGTGCTGCAGGCTCTGCGCGAGGAACGCCAGCACTATGATGTGGTGATCGTGGACCCGCCCGCCTTCGTCAAGCGCAAAAAGGACCTGAAGAAAGGGCTCGGTGGCTATCGCCGCCTGAACCAGTTGGCCATGCAGGTGCTGGCGAAAGGCGGCACGCTGATCTCCGCGTCCTGCTCATCGCACGTGACCGCAGACGCCCTGTTGCAAGAGATCCTCGCGGCCGCACGCCATCTGGACCGCAGCCTGCAGGTCATCGAGACCGGGCAGCAGGCGCCGGACCACCCGGTACACCCCGCGATCCCCGAAAGCCGCTACCTGAAAACCTGGTTTTGCCGTGTGCTGCCCGCCTGGGAGATGCCCTGAGCGAGCGCTGCACCGGCGCCGCTGAATCATGGCTTTCCCCTGCGGCGTTGGTGTTCTTGACAAGGGGCGACGGCCATTGCCTGCGAACGCCGCCTGGTCAGCGCACGCGAATGGCTCCGCAGAGCATCATGGGAACAGATCAGTGTTTCCCTGGTGAAAGGTGAGTAAACTCGACCCCCTGAGAATGGCATTGATCAATCAGGAGGAGCCAATGCTCGACGCAAGTGAAATTGATCTGTTCCGGGAGACGCTACGGCGGTTTCTGGAGAAGGAAGTCGCGCCCCACTACGACCAGTGGGAGCGGGAGCAACTGTTCCCGAGAGAGCTCTGGAGCCGGCTCGGGGAGAACGGTTTCCTTTGCGTGGACGTGCCCGAGGAGTACGGCGGTTTCGGTGGCACCTTCGGGCTGTCAGCGGTGGTGATTGAAGAAGTGGCCAAGATGGGCTTTGGCGCGCTGAGCACCAACCTGTCCGTGCATTCCGATATTGTCGCCCCCTACATCCTGCACCTGGGCTCCGAGGAGCAGAAAAAAACCTGGCTCCCCCGTATGGTCACCGGTGAGGCCGTGGGCTCCATTGGCATGAGTGAGCCGGCTGCCGGCTCCGATCTGCAGGGCATGAAAACCCGCGCCGTGAAGGATGGCGACAGCTATGTGATCAACGGGCAGAAGACGTTCATCACCAACGGATACCATGCGGACCTGCACATCGTCTCCGCCAAGACCGACCCCAACGCGGGCGCTCGCGGCGTCACGCTGTTCACCGTGGACACAAGCCTGCCCGGGTTCAGCAAGGGCCGCAAACTGGAGAAAATCGGTCAGACCGGCTCGGACACCTCGGAACTGTTCTTCGAAGACCTGCGCGTGGGGGCCGATCAGATCCTGGGTGGCGAAGGTAAGGGCTTTGCCAATCTGATGAACGAATTGCCCCGGGAGCGGTTGATACTCGCCATCGGCGCCATCTCTGCCTGTGAAGGCATGCTGGAGCGCACCCTCACCTACGTACAGGAACGCAAGGCCTTTGGCCAGTCCATCGGCAACTTCCAGAACACCCGCTTCACCCTGGCCGACCTGAAAGCGCAGATCGAGGTGAATAAGGCCTTCATCCGCCAATGCCAGACCGAGTATGAGGCGGAGGCCCTGAGCACCACCAACGCCTCCATCGCCAAGCTCACCAGCACCGACCTGCAGTGCAAAGTGGCGGACACCTGCCTGCAGCTGTTTGGCGGTTACGGCTATATGCGGGAGTACCCGATTTCGCGGGACTTCGTCGACGCCCGGGTGCAGCGCATCTACGGCGGGACCAACGAAATCATGAAGGAAATCGTCGCCCGCTCCATTCTCGGTCGCTGACCGGAACCGGCAATCCCCGCCAATCACACGGCGGGGATTGCCGCCCGGAGAACCGCGCCGGCGGAAGGCCGGCCACAGGATCTACTTCGGTTGCATCCGGATGGCGCCATCCAGGCGGATGGTCTCGCCATTCATCATGGTGTTCTCCACGATGTACTGCACCGTATGCGCGTACTCCATCGGACGGCCCAGGCGCGGCGGGAACGGCACGCTGCGGCCCAGCGAGTCCTGCACCTCCTGCGGCAGACCCAGCAGCATCGGTGTCTCAAACAGACCGGGCGCGATGGTGACCACGCGAATGCCGTGACGGGCCAGTTCCCGTGCAATGGGCAGGGTCATGCCGGCCACACCCGCCTTGGACGCAGAATAGGCAGCCTGACCGATCTGGCCGTCGAATGCCGCCACTGAGGCGGTGTTCACAATCACGCCCCGCTCACCTTCGCCGTCCGGATCCTGAGCGGACATGGCGGCGGCCGCCACGCGGATCATGTTGAACGAGCCCACCAGGTTGATCTGCACCACCTTGCTGAACTGGGCCAGGTCCTGCGGCCCCTCACGGGTCAGCACCTTGGCCGGCGTACCCACGCCCGCGCAATTCACCAGGCCGTGCAGCGCCCCGAAATGGTCCACCGCGGCCTTCACCGCGGCCTCGGCCTCGGCTGCATCAGTCACATCACAATGCACGGCAACAGCGGCATCACCCAGATCATCCACCAGTTTCGCGGCCCGCTCGTCCTGCACATCGGCAATGACAGCCTTGCCACCCTGCCCCACCAGCCGGCGAACCGTGGCCTCACCCAGGCCGGAAGCCCCACCGGTGACCAGAAACACGCGATCCTTGATCTGCATACTGCCTCCTCAGTTCATTTGTTTGAATCAATGCAGCACCCGCCTGCGCCGCAGCGCCGACCGGGTTCAGCTATTGTGAAACGGGACTGGACTCCACCAGCCGCGCAATCGACAATCACGAAACTTTACAGGTAAAAGTGCCGACTTGAAAAACCCGGAATACAGGAGGCAAATCATGCAGGACGACCCCATTGTCATAGTAGGAATGGCGCGTACCGCCATGGGCGGGCTCATGGGCGAGCTCTCCACCGTCGCGGCACCGGAGCTGGGCAGTGTCGGCATTGCCGCAGCGCTGGAGCGGGCCGGCGTGCCGGTGGACGGCGTGGACGAGGTCTACATGGGCAACGTGCTGCCGGCCGGGCTGGGCCAGGCACCGGCGCGGCAGGCCGCTCTCGGTGCGGGGCTGCCCCAGTCAGCCCCCTGCACCACGGTGAGCAAGGTGTGCGGGTCCGGCATGAAGGCCACCATGCTGGCGTATGACGGACTCCGCGTCGGCAATGGCCGCATTGCGGTGGCCGGCGGCATGGAGAACATGTCCCGGGCCCCGTACCTGCTGGACAAGGCCCGCGGGGGTTACCGCCTGGGACATGGCCAGGTCACAGACCATATGTTCTTCGATGGACTGGAGGACGCGTACGACAAGGGCCAGCTGATGGGCAAGTTTGCGGAAAAATGCGCGAACCATTTCAGTTTCAGCCGCGACGCCCAGGACCATTATGCCGAAACCTCGCTTGCGCGGGCGCGTGAGGCTGGTGGTAATGGCGTGTTCGACGCGGAGATCGCCACGGTCACGGTCAAGGGCCGCAAGGGCGAACACCATGTGAGCCGCGACGAACAGCCCCTGAACGCCTCACTGGAAAAAATCCGAACCCTGAAGCCCGCCTTTGCCAAAGACGGTACAGTGACGGCGGCCAATGCCAGCTCCATCTCCGATGGCGCGGCGGCGCTGGTACTTATGCCGCTAAGCGAAGCGGAACAGCGCGGCCTGAAGCCTCTCGCCGCCATCCGCGGCCATGCCAGCCATGCCCAGGAACCCGCCTGGTTCACCACCGCGCCGGTGGGGGCCGTGCAGAAGCTGTTCCAACGCACGGGCTGGAGCAATGCGGATGTGGATCTTTACGAGATCAACGAAGCCTTCGCCGTGGTGGTGATGGCAGCCATGAAGGAACTGGACATCGCCCACGATCGGGTCAACGTCCATGGCGGCGCCTGCGCCTTGGGCCACCCCATCGGCGCGTCCGGGGCCCGCATTATCGTCACGCTGGTCAACGCGCTGCAGACCCACGGTTTGAAACGTGGCGTGGCGTCCCTGTGTATCGGTGGCGGAGAGGCCACCGCCATGGCCATTGAGCTGATGAACTGATTCGGTGAAACCGGAAACCGGCAGCGGCAATCGCAGAGGGAAATTGCCGCTGCCGAGCCAGCCTCAATCAGATGTCCTCGAAATCGCCGTGGCGACCATGGCCTGCCGCAAAACGCGCAGCACCTGCCCGGCCCTCCTGGCGAAACGCGTCCACGCTGCGCGTGTACTCCCGCTGAAGCGCGGCCCCCAGTCCGAGCCCCCCTTGGGCGTAGGCGCTGGCGCGGTCTGCACGCATGCACAACTGGGGAAAGCGGGACAGTTGCAGCGCCAGCTCCTCGGCCGCGGCACGCGCCTGCCCATCCGGAACCACCCGGTTCGCCAGGCCCATGGCATAGGCCTCATCCGCTTCCACGGTGCGCCCGGTCAGGATCAGGTCCAACGCGCGTCCCAGCCCGATGATCCGCGGCAGGCGCACGGTGCCGCCATCGATCAGCGGCACACCCCAGCGTCGACAATACACGCCGAAACGCGCACTTTGTTCCACCACGCGCAGGTCACACCACAGTGACAGCTCCAGACCCCCGGCCACCGCATGGCCTGACACCGCAGCGATCACCGGTTTACTCAGCAGCAACCGGGATGGCCCCATCGGCCCCATGGACTGCTGGATGTCTTCCACGCCCACCTGCAACTCATCCAAATAGGCATCCATGTCTCCCGTGGACGCCGCCTTCAGATCCGCACCGGCACAGAACGTGCCGTTGTCCCCGCAAAACACCCCTACCCGCGCTTCCGGATCCGCCTCAAAATCCAGAAAGGCATTGAACAAGGCTCGGGCAGTGTCGGGGTCCACGGCATTACGGGCATGCTGGCGATCCAGGATAACCGTGGTGACGGGACCATTTCTCTCGGTGCGTACAGCGGACATGGACTCCTCCGGATAACACTGTTCTTGTAGTCACAGTCTACACCGTAGGGGGGGCGAAGCGGAGCCCCGGAACCCAGCGGGCACAATCAGCTCAAGCAGCGCAGCTTTTCCGGGTGGGCAATAAAAAACCCCGCCAATGGCGGGGTTTTTTGTTGGCTGGGGGACCAGGATTCGAACCTGGGTTGACGGAGTCAGAGTCCGTAGTCCTACCGCTAGACGATCCCCCAAGTAACTCTGCAGCGCGGTTAGCGCTTGCTGAACTGGGTCGCGCGACGGGCTTTGTGCAGACCGATCTTCTTCCGCTCAACCATACGGGCGTCGCGGGTCACGAAGCCGGCCTTGCGCAGCGAGCCACGCAGTTCTTCGTCGTAATCCATCAGAGCGCGGGTGATACCGTGCCGGATCGCACCGGCCTGGCCACTGGCGCCACCGCCGGCAACGTTAACATTGATGTCAAACTTGTCAACCGCCTCAACCAGCTCCAGCGGCTGACGCACCACCATGCGCGAGGTCTCACGGCCGAAATAGACGTCCAGCGGACGACCGTTCACCGTGATGTTGCCGCTGCCGGCACGCAGGAACACGCGCGCCGTGGAGGTCTTGCGGCGACCGGTACCGTAATACTGCTGCTCTGCCATAGTTCTACCGTTCCTGGTCGTGCCCTAGATGTCCAGCGGCTGCGGCTGCTGGGCCGAGTGGCGATGATCGGTGCCAGCGTACACTTTGAGCTTTTTGATCATGGCGCGACCCAGCCGGTTCTTGGGCAGCATGCCCTTGACGGCCAGTTCCAGCACCCGCTCGGGCTTCTCCTCGATCATCTTGGAGAAGCTGGCACTCTTCATGTTACCGATGTAGCCCGTGTGCCGGTAGTACATCTTGTCGGTGGTCTTGCGACCCGTCACACGGATTTTTTCCGCGTTCACGACAACAATGTAATCGCCCGTATCCACGTGCGGCGTATATTCTGCTTTGTGCTTGCCACGCAGGCGGTGCGCGATTTCGCTTGCGAGCCGGCCCAAGGTCTTGCCATCGGCATCGACCAGGAACCAGTCGCGCTCCACTTCTGCAGGCTTGGCGCTGAACGTCTTCATTAAAACTCTCTCCGAGAGCCGTCGTTCCCAGTAAGAAGGGCCGGAATAGTACCCGAAAGGTTCTGACCGTTCAAGCACTGGGGTACGGCAGCAAACAATAAAAAACGGCGCGGTCCGAAAGGCCCGCGCCTGAAGATCCACCAAGAGGAGGATGGAGGAGTAGCGTTAACGAGGAGGAGACCACGCCAACGCACCCAGTATCATATGCTGCACTGCGGCAGTCAAGCCTTCTTGTGCAATGCAATACGCGGCGACGCACTACTCCTCATCCAGCATCAGGCGCTCCACTTTCCGGCCATTCACCAGATGCTCGTCGATGATTTCATCCAAGTCCTCACTGTCCACATACGTGTACCAGGTCTCATCCGGGTACACGACAACCACCGGACCCTCGCTACAGCGGTCAAGGCAACCGGCATTGTTGATCCGCACCCCGCCCTTGCCCGCAAGGCCAAGCCCCTTGACCCGGTCTTTGACGTAGGCACGCGCCTCACTGGCGCCGCAGTTGGCACAGCTCTCCCGGCCATCTTCCCGCTTGTTGGTGCAGAAAAACACATGATGTCGGTAGTAGGACATGAAGCCTGATCCTCACACTGGCGGGGCCAAGGCCCGAATAGTAGCATTGAGGCCCGGTGAAAACCTATGGGATTGCTCCATGACACTCAGAAATTACAGTGCTGCGGACCGGTTGCTGATGGAAGTCGACCGCGGCTTACGCAGTGTCTTCGGCCGCCCACCGCAGACCGGCCGCCCCCATCCGGCCGAGGACGTGCCGGAAGCTGAGCTGGATGATCGGGAGCGGGCGCTGTCTGCCAGCCTGATGCGCGTCAACCATTGCGGCGAGGTCTGCGCCCAGGCGCTTTATCAGGGGCAGGCCCTAACGGCGCGCGATGCCGCCGTTCGTGCCACCATGCAGGAAGCGGCGGATGAAGAGAACGACCACCTGGCCTGGTGCCGGCAGCGCCTGGAAGAGCTGGACAGCCATACCAGCCGGCTGGACCCGCTGTTCTACCTGGGCGCACTGAGCATCGGAACCCTGGCCGGCCTGGCCGGAGACCGCTGGAGCCTGGGGTTTCTGGCGGAAACGGAACACCAGGTCACGGCGCACCTGAATCGACATCTGGAGCAACTGCCAGCCAAGGACACGGTGAGCCGGGCCATCGTCAGCCAGATGCGCGATGACGAGGCGCGCCACGCGCACACGGCGGAGTTGAACGGGGCGGCGGATCTGCCGTTGCCGGTCAAAGCGCTGATGAAATTGAGCAGCAAGGTGATGACGGCCACCACCCACCGCATTTAAGGAAGCGCTTTAAGGCGCGCTGATGGGCGGCGAGCACCGTGGCGGTGTCGTCCATCAGCAGCGGGCTTTGGCTCAGAGGAAATCCAGTCCCAGTGCCACTTCCTGCCCGGGCCGCAGATTACGACCGTAGAAGATTTCCGCCATTTCACGGCGCAGTTGCTTGCGGATGATTTTCTTGTCCTCGTCCGAGAAGTCCTCAGCGGATTCACCGAACAGGTAGCTTTCGAGCTTGGGCTCGCGCAGTAGCATCTTGGTGTGAAACATGTGCTCCTGATACACATTCACATCAATCATGTGGTACCGCTCCTTGGTGTCATCGGAGAGGTAGTTCTGGATCGAGTTGATCTCATGATCGATGAAATGCTTGTGCCCTTCCACGTCACGGGTGAACCCCCGCACGCGGTAATCCATGGTGACGATGTCGGAATCGAAGGAGTGAATCAGGAAGTTCAGCGCCTTCAGCGGCGATATCACACCGCAGGTGGAGACATCGATATCCGCACGGAACGTGCTGACACCGTGATCGGGGTGCGTCTCCGGATAGGTGTGCACGGTAATGTGGCTCTTGTCCAGATGCGCCAGCACGGTGTCCGGCAAGGGGCCAGGCGCTGCCTCGCCTACCTGGGATTCGTCCACCAGCTCCTCCTCGGCAATGAGGATGGTCACACTGGCACCCTGGGGGTCGTAATCCTGACGGGCGATGTTAAGGATGTTCGCACCGATGATGTTGGCCACCTGGGTCAGAATCTGGGTCAGGCGCTCGGCGTTGTAGACCTCATCAATATAATCGATGTAAGCCTGGCGCTGCTCGGCGTTCCGCGCGTAGCAGACGTCGTAGATATTGAAACTCAGCGACTTGGTCAGGTTATTGAAACCATGAAGCCGAAGTTTGTCTGACTGCACCAACTGCCCGTCCTCCGCATTTCGACGGTGGCCGCTGCCGCGGCCGGCACGCACTCTTCAAGATTCAGTCGCTGAGAACCTCGAAGTCATGACTGAGTTCCACTGCCTTGCCCAACATGATGGACGCGGAGCAGTACTTTTCCGCCGACAGACGCACTGCGCGCTCCACGGCGGCCTCTTTGAGATCCGCTCCGCTCACCTTGTAGTGCAGATGGATCTTCGTAAACACCTTGGGCGGGGTCTCGGCACGCTCCGCCTCGATCTCCACCACACAGTCGCTCACCGGGTGCCGGCCCCGCTGAAGAATGTAAACCACGTCGAAGGCCGTGCAGCCGCCAAGTCCCAGCAGCAGCATTTCCATGGGCCGCACGCCCAGGTCACGTCCACCGGCATCCGGCGGGCCATCCATAGTGACCGTGTGCCCGCTACCCGCGGTACCTTCAAACGAGGCCTCACCTTTCCACTGTACCGTCGCCCGCATCCGCCTTTCTCCCGAAGCAACTGCTCTGGCAAAAGCAAGAAAGGATCTCTCCTGCTTCCTCTTTGAGAACCAGTAGAGACCCTTTCCCGAACGTGGCGCGCATTATAATCGCGTTTCGACGGATATTGCCATGCCCTGCAGCCATTTGGCGAACCGCAGCGGTCGCTGCCCAGGCAACCGCCGAGGCCATCTGGTGTACTATGCTGGGGATCGGGTATGCCTGTGCCCTCTTGGTGACGCGGCGCAGCAGGCCCGCGTACGCAATCTGTCATCGACACAGGGAAGAACACATGGTGAGCACCCCGGCCCACGGCATCACACCTCGGAACTGGTCTGTCGACAATTTGCTCAAGCACTGCCACCGCCGACGTTATCCGGCACGCACCGGCATCATCTACGCCGGAGATCAGCCAGACTCCCTGTACTACATTACCGAAGGCTCGGTGAGCGTAGTCATCGAGGACGAGAACGGCCATGAAATCGTGCTGGCCTATCTGAACGCGGGGGATTTCTTCGGCGAACTGGGGCTATTCACGGAAGAGAGCACCCGCAGCGCCTGGGTGCGCACCCGCACCGCCTGCGAAATCGCGGAAATCAGCTACACGCGCTTCCATCAGGTGGCGCAGGAAGACCCGGATATCATCCTGTTTCTGGCAAGCCAGATGGCAGAGCGGCTGCGCCGCACCAGTCGCAAGGTGGGTGATCTGGCATTTCTGGATGTCACCGGGCGGGTGGCCCGAACGTTGCTGGACCTATGCGAGGAACCGGACGCCATGACACATCCGGATGGCATGCAGATCCGGATCACCCGTCAGGAGCTGGGACGCATCGTGGGGTGCTCGCGGGAGATGGTGGGACGCGTGTTGAAAGACCTGGAAGAGCGCGGACTCATCTCCGTATCGGGCAAAACCATGGTGATCTTTAACACCCGCTGAAGTGCACCGATCAAGGGACGCGCCCGCAGGTCCAGGCTCGCCGGGCGGTTCAGCCGAACAGTTCCGCGAGCTTTTCACCCGGGTTGTCGGCACGCATGAAACTCTCCCCCACCAGGAAACAGTGCACACCTTGAGCGCGCATGGTTTCCACATCCTCCCGGGTGCCAATACCGCTTTCCGTGACCAGCAGCGCGGATTCCGGCACCCGGTCACGTAGCCTCAATGTCGTCCCGATCTCCGTCTCGAAGGTCCGCAGGTTTCGGTTATTGATGCCCAGCAGGTCCGGCTTGAGCACGAGCGCGCGCTCAAGCTCCTCTCCATCGTGGACTTCCACCAGCACGTCCATGCCCAGTTCCCGGGCCAGTGCGTTGAGTTCGTCAAGCCGGTCGTCGCTGAGCGCCGCCACGATGAGCAACACACAATCCGCGCCAAGCATGCGGGACTCCCAGATCTGGAACGGATCAATCATAAAGTCCTTGCGCAGCACCGGGAGGTCACAGGCCTTGCGTGCCAGCTGAAGATTCAGGTCATGGCCCTGGAAAAAGTCCTCGTCCGTCAGCACGGACAAACAGGCCGCGCCGCCCCGGGCGTAACTCACCGCGATGGCTTCCGGGTCGAAATCAGCGCGCAGCAGCCCCTTGCTGGGCGAGGCCTTCTTGATCTCCGCAATCACCCCGGCGTCACCCTGCGCCAGCCGCTGTTGCAGGGCCCGTCGGAAGCCGCGGGGCGCATCGGCCGCCAAGGCAGCCTGTCGCAGTGTCTTCAGATCCAGCCCCTGACTGCGCTCTGCCACTTCCTCGGCCTTGCGGGCCAGTATCCGTTTCAGAGCGTCGTTCATCGGCTCACCTGCAGATCCTGGGTGCATGTGACAAAGGCAGTCAGCCTGCGCCCCACCGCGCCGCTGGCCAACAACTCACGGGCGCGGCGTACGCCGCCCGCCAGGCTCTCGTCCAAACCAGCCACATAGATGGCCGCGCCCGCATTGAGCGCGATGATGTCCGCCGCAGGCCCCGGCTGGCCATCGAATGCCGACCGGATCATGGCGAGACTTTCATCCGCATTGCTGACCCGGATTGCATCCAATGATGCACGTTGCAGGCCGAAATCCTCCGGCTCCACCCGGTATTCATGCAGATGCCCATCCCGCAACTCCGCCACGGCGGTTGAGCTACCGATGCTCAGCTCGTCGAGGCCGTCTTCCGCGTGCACCACGAGCACCCGCTGGCTACCCAGATCCTTCAGCACCCGGGCCAGGGGCGCTACCCAGTGTTCGGCGAACACGCCCATGAGCTGGTTCGGCGCACCGGCCGGATTGGTCAGCGGCCCAAGCAGGTTGAAGATGGTGCGCACGCCCATTTCCTTGCGCGGCCCGATGGCATGCTTCATGGCGGAATGGAACAGCGGCGCAAACAGGAAGCCCACACCGGTCTGCTGAGCACATTGCGCCACCTGTTCGGCGTTCAGATCCAGTCGGGCGCCGGCATGCTCCAGCACGTCGGCACTGCCGGAACTGCTGGAGACCGAACGGTTGCCATGCTTGGCCACGCGACCGCCGGCCGCGGCCACCACGAACGCGGCGGCGGTGGAGACGTTCAGCGTGCCCCGCGCGTCGCCGCCGGTGCCACAGGTGTCCACCAGGTGCTCACCGCCCACATCCACGCGTGTTGCCAGGCTCCGCATCACGCCGGCCGCGGCGACTATTTCGTCCACCGTCTCGCCTTTCATGCGCAACCCCACCAGAAAGCCGCCGATCTGGGCAGGCGTGGCCTCGCCGGTCATGATGGTACGCATCACCGTGGCCATGTCCTCGCGGCTCAGATTATGCCCGTCCGTCACCGCCCGAATGGCGCCCTGCATGTCCATGTCAGCCCTCCGCTTTCCGGCGTTTGAGAAAGTTGCGCAGCAAGTCATGCCCCTCGGTGGTCAGGATGGATTCGGGATGGAACTGCACCCCCTCCACGTCCAGTTCCCGGTGACGCAACCCCATGATCTCTTCCACGCTGCCGTCATCATTCTCCGTCCAGGCGGTGATTTCCAGGCACTCCGGCAGACGCGTCTTGTCCACCACAAGGGAATGATAGCGCGTGGCAATCATCGGGTTGGGCAGACCCGCGAACACGCCCTGGTCCCGGTGATACACCGGCGAGGTCTTGCCGTGCATGACGCGCCCGGCATGCACCACATGCCCACCGAAAGCCTGGCCAATGGCCTGATGGCCCAGGCATACCCCCAGCAACGGCAACCGCCCGGCGAAGTGCCGCACCGCCTCCAGCGACACGCCGGCCTGATCCGGCGCACAGGGACCGGGGGAGATCACCAGATGGTCCGGGTTGAGGCGTTCGATCTCGGCCACGCTGATCGCATCATTGCGATAGACCTGCACCTCGGCACCCAGCTCGCCGAAGTACTGCACCAGGTTGTAGGTGAAGGAGTCGTAGTTATCGATCATCAGCAGCATGGCACACCTCAGCGCTGGTCGAGCCTGTCCAGGCCCTGCTCGGCCATGGCCACCGCGCGTATGACCGCGCGCCCCTTGTTCACCGTCTCTTCCCACTCGCTGGCGGGCACGGAGTCGTACACCACGCCGGCACCGGCCTGCACGTGCAACTGCCCGTTGCGGATCACGGCGGTGCGGATGGCAATGGCGGTGTCCATATTGCCGGACCAGCTCCAATAGCCCACGGCGCCGGAATACAGCCCCCGCCGGGTGGGCTCCACCTCGTCGATGATCTCCATGGCGCGGATCTTGGGTGCGCCGCTCAGGGTGCCCGCCGGGAACGTGGCTCTCAGCACGTCCATGGGAGAGAGATCGTCCTGCAGGCGGCCCGTGACATTGGAGACGATGTGCATCACGTGGGAATAACGCTCCACGGCCATCCGCTCGGTCACCCGCACCGTGCCCGTGCGGCTGACGCGCCCCACATCATTCCGCCCCAGATCGATCAGCATGAGATGCTCGGCGATCTCCTTGGGGTCGGCCAGCAACTCCCGCTCCAGCGCCTGGTCTTCCTCGTCCGTCGCGCCGCGCTTACGGGTGCCGGCCAGGGGCCGAACGGTAATATCGCCGTCCTCCACCCGCACCAGAATCTCCGGCGAAGAGCCCGCCACGTGAAAATCACCCAGGTCGAGGAAATACATGTAAGGGGACGGATTGGTGGCGCGCAGCGCCCGGTAGGCGTCCAGCGGCGCAGCGCCGTAATCGCAGCTCATACGTTGAGACGGCACCACCTGCATGGCATCCCCGTCAACGATGTACTGCTTGATCCTGCGCACCACATCCTCGAACGCGGGTTGATCCATATTGTGCTGGAAATCCGCCTCGCTCACCTGCCGCCTCGGGTGTTCCGGCTGGTATTCGGTGGCGGCCCCGCGCAGGGTCTGCACCAGTTCATCCAGCCGCGCCTCGGCCCGGGGCAGGGCATCCGCCTCTGCAGGGTCGGCGTGCACCACCAGATAGAGCCGCCCGCCCAGGTTGTCGAACACCAGCACGTCCTCCGCCACCATCAGCAGGATGTCCGGAACCGGCACGTCATCCACCTGGTGGGCCGGGCGTTCCAGCCGGCGCTCGATGTAGCGGATGGTGTCATAGCCGAAGTAGCCCACCAGCCCACCGAGAAACCGCGGAAGCTGCGGGAATCCGGGCGGCGTGGGCACCTGGTAGCGGGCGTGAAAGTCCTCGATCCAGGCCAGTGGATCATCGGCGCGCAGCCGTTCCACCTCGCGACCGTCCTCGGTCACCGTGATTTCGTGATCGTACACCCGCAGCACGGTACGACATGGCAGCCCGATAATGGAGTAGCGGCCCCATTTCTCGCCACCCTGTACGGATTCCAGCAAAAAGGAATAGGGCCCGTGGGCCAGCTTCATGTAGGTGGACAGCGGCGTGTCGAGATCCGCCAGCACTTCGCGAATCACCGGGATGCGGTTATGGCCCTTGCGGGCCAGCGCGTCGAATTCTGCCTGATTCATGGTGGTCAACCGTCGTCATTGCCAAAGGATGGAAAGCGCGGGCACCCGCGCCGGGAGCAGGACTACTGCCAGCCCCGCCATCGCCGCTGGCGGCCAGTTGCGCTGATTCCCGACGGTCTGCCAATCATGATCCGGTTCCGTTTCAAGCGGCCTGCCGCAACAGCGCGTGCAAAGCCAGGAAATCATCCACCACCGCGTCCGGGTTCGTGTCGCGCACATCTCCCCCGTGGTTATAGCCGTAGGGCACACACACCACCGGCACGCCAGCATTGCGTGCGGCCACCACATCGTTGCGCGAATCCCCCACCATCAGCGTCTGCCCGGCGTTGCTGCCCAGCAGGCGCATGGCATGCTGCAAGGGAACTGCGGACGGTTTCTTCTCCGCCGTGGTATCACCGCCGACCAGCACCGGAAAATCCGCGCCCATCCCCAGATCCTGCAGCAACGGCCTGGCCAGCGCTTCCGGCTTATTGGTGACACAGGCCAGACGATACCCGTCGGCACGCAGGCGGTCCAGCCCCTCACGCACCCCCGGATAGAGTCGGCTTCGCACGCTCAGTCGTTGCCGGTACAGGTCCAGAAAGCAGGCCAGGGCTTCCTGGGTGAGCGCCTCCCCGGGGTCA
>SLCE01000187.1 GCA_007125985.1 Ectothiorhodospiraceae bacterium
AGCCCGGCGAGCAAACTTATCGTCCGTTTGACGATCTGACCGGAGACCTTGCGAAAGTCCTCCGCTATGTCGCCATCGACATGCTCTTCGCTTCATCTCCCTTGTATCCGCCGGCGCTGACCCAGGCCGTTCTTCCGGAGAAAGTGAGCGTGGATGTGACTCGCGTTGCTTACCCGGGGCGGTCGATTGCGCCGCTGGATGTGAACGTGGTCTTGCAGCGACTGAACCAGGTCCGGCCCTGGCACGAGTACATCGTCAATATCACCGAACGGGATTACTCCCACCGGCTCGTGAATATCCAGGAATGCTGGCTCACGGGCCGGGCAGACCCAACCGGGATGGGGTCATCCTGCTTCGGAGGCAGGGGCGGCGGCTTCGCGTGGTACGATCTCTGGTTCCACCTCCAGGATCAACGCCTCCAGTATGTGAGCAAAGACAGCGACTATGCGATTCCGGCGTTCCTGTTTTCGGTATTTGACGAGGATCTGCCGTTACCCTTTATCGCGATAGCCGATGGCGATCCGAGAGACGGGACCCAGTCGCACGTGGTGAGCTACTGGACCTCCAGCTTGGAGGCCTTCGATTACGGTCACACGGATACCGTGGTGCATGAATTGGGGCATCATCTCGGCTTGTCGCATCCCCATGACGGCATAGACACCGAGTTCGATCCTGCCACCGGTTTCACCACGGTGACCATCATCCGTCCCGTGGGCGATTTCTATTTCACCTGGGTTGGAGGGAAGTCCTCCTCCGTCATGAGCTATCTGCGGCTGACGGGCGGCTTCAGTCAGTTTGATCTTGATCGTACCGGTCGATGGTTGACCATCAGCTATCTGAACCAGTCCAATCATATCCTGGCTGAGCTGCTGACCAGTCCACGACTGAATACGGTGGTGGATGACATCCTGTTAGCGGATCAATGGGGGCTGGTTGCCCTGCATTATTTCGGGTTACGCGACTACCAGGGTGCCGCCTGGGCAGCGAAATTCGTTTCGGATCAACTGCTGGCCGCCGCGGACCGGCTCGGTATCCCGATCCAGCCCCAGGCCAGGCCGGCGGAGATGAAAGCAGAGCCCCCGCACCGCTTTTTCGTCAGCCCCATCGGGCCGCTCAACGCCGGTTATCACGTGCCGCCAGGGCCGGATGCCTATATGGCGGATCTGACGCTACCGGATTTCGGAGCGGTGGATGAACGTGTAAGCCTGGTGCCCGACCTGAGCCTTGACCAGCCCGTGGAACTGCGCCCGGCGCCAAGTCCCTGAGGTGTTTGCGCTGCATGAAGGGGAGCAGTCACCCGCAGATATCCTTCCGGGTGACTGATCCCGGAGATGTTCACTCAGGCCCGACATCCGGGTGTGCATGGAACAGAACTGGCATTCCGTCATGACTCCGGTAAGCTGCCGGATAGCCTTGGAATGACAGGAGTCCGGACATGTTGGTAGATCCTCGTTGGCTTGCGCAGCACCTGGACGATCCGGAATTACGGATTGTGGATTGCACCACCTACATGTACCCGCAGCCGGTGGGGCCGTCCCGGATTGAGAGTGGCCGCCCCGATTACGAGGCAGCACATATCCCGGGCGCGCAGCATGTGGATATGTGTGAAGACCTGTCCGACCCGGACGGTGCGTTCCCGTATACGATCCCCCGGCAGGATCAATTCGAACGGCTCATGAGCCGGCTCGGCATTCATGAGGCGCACCATGTGATCCTGTGTGGGCGGGCATCGCTGTTGCCGGTGGCGCGTGCCTGGTTCGTGCTCCGCGCCATGGGACACCGGAGACTATCGGTGCTGAACGGCGGCTTCGAAGGCTGGCAACATGCCGGGTATCCGGTCAGTATGGAAACGCCGGTTTTTCCACGCACCGCGTACCGGGCGAATCCCGACAAGCATCGGCTTGCAAGCATGCGTGATGTGGAAAACGCGCTGTATGAGCCGGGCTGTCTGCTGGTGAACGCTTTGTCTCCGGAGCAGTTCAGCGGTACCGGCGGTGCCCACTATGGCCGCCCCGGACGGATCCCGGGCAGCATCAACGTTCCGGCACGGGATCTGATGGACCCGGAGACGCTGCGTTTTCACGACAGAGAGCACATCCGGCGCCTGCTGGACGCGAGCGGGGTGGAGGGCGACCGCCGCGTGATCACCTATTGCGGCGGCGGCATTGCGGCGGCCGTCACGGCATTCGCTCTGGAGCTGGCCGGCCATACGGACTGGGCGCTGTACGACAACTCGCTGCTGGAATGGTCGGCTATTCCGGAAGCGCCCATGGATTGCGATTGACGGCTTTGGGATTCAGGGCCGGTACAGCGCCTCGTAGGCCTCTGCATTGACCTGGGACAGCCCCAGCTCCGCAAATTGTTGCCACATCGGTCGCCAGCGTTCGCTATCCCGCTGCACTGGGGAAATCAGGCGTTGGCAGGTATCGGCAATGATGGCATCCATCAGTGGATCTGGCTGTTCGCCAGTATGGGCATACCAGGTTTCTGCGGCCTCGGCCGGATCTTGCCCGCAAACCGAGGCGCCGCGGGAGACAATGTCCACGAAACGATCGACGGCATCTGGATGTTCGTTCAACAATCGCTCGCCGGTAAACAATTCCAGCGCAGAGAAGTTGGCCAGCCCCACCTCGCTGGTGCTGATGAATTCCACTTCAACGCCCAAATGCCTGGCTTCCACTCCTTCGAAATTGGCGAAACAGAGCCAGGCGCCGTCATAGCCCGCCTGCAGGTTTTTCAGATGCTCGAAGCCAGCAGACTCGATCACCACCTGGTCGGGTTCAAAAGCGGCTCCGCGTTTTTCGGCCCAGCGTCGGAGAATCTCCACCGCCAGATCATCGGTCACTTCACCGGCGACGGGTGACGCCAGGCGAATGCCTGCGCCGGCTAACAGGCGTTCCCGCCCCTGCGGCTGCAGCAGAATCCCGCCAGCAGTTTCAAAGAAGCAACCCAGCGCTTTCAGCCCCGGGCGATGGGCGTCAATCATGTGGAGGGGTTCGTTACAGGCAAACGCCACATCGCCGGAGACAACCCCGGCCAGCCCGTCGTAATGATCCTCAGGCGCCCGGAGTTGCACTTCCAACCCGGCCTCCCGGAACCAGCCTTTGTGCAAGCCCATGATAAAGGGCAGGTGGTCCGGGTTGAGAAACCATTCCAGTGCGACGTCCAGCTTCATCTGTTTTATATCCTGCTTGCTAGAGGCTTGCGATCCGCCATGCTACCACTGACTTTTACCCGGATGCGGCTCTGCCCCTCAGAACGTTCCGAATAGCGTGCCCAGGGTAATCAGGAATACCAGGGACAGAATGGGAACCAGCATTGCGACCACGGCGATATCCAGGTAGGCCTGCCGATGGGTCAGTCCGCAGATGGAAAGCAGAGTGATCACCGCACCGTTGTGGGGCAGGGCGTCCAGCCCGCCGGTGGCGACCGCGGTGACACGGTGCATCAATTCTGGCGAGATGCCGGCAGCCTGTCCCATGGCCAGGTAGGTGTCTCCCAGGGTCGCCAGGGCGATGCTCATGCCGCCGGAGGCCGAACCGGTCATGCCTGCCAGCACATTGACGGCAATAGCCAAAGAAATCAGCGGGTTATCTCCCCCAATCGATGTGATCCAGGTGCTGATCATCCCGAAAGCCGCCAGTGAGGCGATGACCGAGCCGAAACCCACTAGGCTGGCCGTGTTGAAAATGGGGAGCAGGGACGCGTTGGCGCCACTGTCCAGGCTAGCGGTGAGCCGTGGCAGGCGACGCAGGTTGGCGAAGATCAGAACCAGGGTCGCGATAACCAGTGCAGCAATCACAGACCACACACCGCGGATGGATTCGATGGTGGTGGCGCCGTATTGCGGCTCGGCCAGGTAATCGGTGTTCATTGCCGGGATGACAATTGCGGTGAACAGCAGATTCAGCCCGATCACCAGCACCAGGGGCATGACTGCCAGCCCGAAGGACGGCAGATCTCGCGGAGGTTGCTCCGATGGTACTTCCATCAGATCGAAGCCCTCACCTGCTGAGTGCTCGCGTAATTCCCGAGTAGGTTCCGGCATGGCGTCAGGATGGTCCCCGTAGCCTTCTCCCACGGCACGGGCTTGTGCGGCGCGTCGGCTCAGCCACGCCTGGCCCAGTACCAGCATTAGCAGACCGGTGAGTATCCCCAGGCCGGGAGCGGCGAACGGCGTTGTGCCGAAATAGGGCATTGGGATCGCGTTCTGTATCGCGGGTGTGCCCGGCAGCGCCGTCATGGTGAACGTGAATGCGCCGAGCGCGATGGTGCCGGGGATGAGGCGTTTGGGAATGTCTGCCTGCCGGAAGAGTGCTGCGGCGATGGGGTAGACCGCAAACGCCACCACGAACAACGAGACGCCGCCGTAGGTCATGACCGCGCAGGACAACACCACAGCGAGAATGGCGCGCTGGCTGCCGAGTTTTTGGACGATGGCCTGGGCGAGCACCTCGGCGCTGCCCGAATCCTCCATGAGCTTGCCGAAGATGGCACCAAGCAGGAACAGCGGGAAGAAGCGCACAATGAAGTCGCCGGCGGCGCCCATGAAAACCTGCGTATAACTGGCAAGCAGCGGCGCGTCCACTGACACCAACGCCACCAGCGCGGCCAGGCCCGGGGCCAGAATCAACAGGCTGATTCCCCGGTAAGCCAGAACAATGAGCAGGATCAGCGCGACCAGTATGGACAGAATGCCCGTCATCAGTCGGGCTCCCCGTCGTCCGGTGCCTCTGGAGCATGGCTTTCGTCCAGCGGACGGAATGCGTCCTGAAACAGTTCGTTCAGATCAAAGGTGGAGCGCTGGCCTATAGCGTCAAAGTGCGTATTCAGCCATTGGTCGGCGCAGGCGTAGCCCTTGTCATGCAGGTGTTTCAGGAAGCGCCACTCCGCATTGATCTTGCTGGACGCGCTGAGTTTTTCCGCTTCCTCTTCCGCATGAATCAGGTGCAGGCGCATGGCGCGGTAGCGTTCCAGTTCCATCCCCTCAGCCTTGATCAACTGCTCCAACAGATGAATGGCACGCAACTCTTTGATCAGGCTTGAGTTGAAGGTGACTTCGTTGAGCCGGTTGAGAATCTCGCGGGCGGTACCGGGCAACTGTTGGCGGGTGACCGGATTGATCTGCACAACCACCAGATCCCGGCAACCCTGGTCATCCACCAGCGGGTAGAGGGCCGGATTACCGCTGTAACCCCCATCCCAGTAGGCTTCGCCATCAATTTCGACGGCGTCGTACATGAAGGGCAGGCAGGCGGAAGCCATGACCGTGTCAATCGAGACATCCGGTTGCCGGAAAATGTGGGACTGGCCGGTACGCACATTGGTGGCGGTGACGAAGATCTTCACCTTGCGGGTACGGTTAACCCGCTCGAAATCCACGGAACGTTCCACCAGGCTTCGCAGCGGGTTGATGCCCAGCGGGTTGAGCTGCACCGGGGCGATCAATTGCGTGAGGTTCTGAAAGAGCAGGTAGCTGGGCGAATAGTCCAGGCTGTAGTTGCCGGTAATCCAGTCCCAGGGGCTGCGCTGTATGGGCGAGTACCGCGCCGCATCACTGACGGAGCCCCAGAATTGCCGCAAGGCTGCCCGCGCGCCCTCGCGACCACTGTGCTCCAGTCCATCGGCGAGTACCACCGCGTTCATGGCTCCCGCGCTGGTGCCGCTGATACCGTCTATCTCGATGCGCTCGTCTTCCAGAATCCGGTCCAGCACGCCCCAGGTCAGGGCGCCGTGGGAACCGCCTCCCTGTAATGCGAGATCGATCAGTTTTGTTTGGCTCATGGTTTGATGTCCAGGCGGGAAATGATGCATCGCAATAACTATGCATTGTATCTGACATGGTAGGAGTGTCCACCGGCACTGGCCGGCCGTATGCGCTGGCCCCGTTGAGCAGGTACGTGCTATTCAGGAGGCTATATTTAGCCTGACGACGACGGCATCCGGATCATCCCCAGGGGTTTCGATCATGCCCAGTTTCCGCGCAAGCCCGCGCATGCCGTGATTGCGCTTCAGCACCTGCCCCTGCATGGAGCGGGTGCCGCGTTGCCGGGCGCAGTGAATGATCTGATCCATGAGATGCCGGCCTAACCCCGTGCCTTTGTGGTCGCTGCGGATTGTGACGGCGAACTCCGTCTCAATGTTATCCGGGTCGGTTACGGTGCGGACCTCACCGAGCAGTTGCTCGTCGCCGGATTCCTTCGCAATCGCCACGAAGGCCATTTCCCGTTCGTAGTCGATCTGTGTCATGCGAGCGAGTTCGGACGTTTCCAGTTCCTTTACTTCCCGGAAAAAGCGCGTGCGCAGATCTTCCGCAGAGAGTCCTGAGAAAAATTCCCGCAGCAGCGGTTCATCCTCCGGGCGTATTGGGCGCAGCAGAACCCGGCGTCCGTCCCGCAGCGCGACGGTGGTTTCCAGCGCCTTGGGGTAGGGGCGGATGACAGGTCTGGCCTGCGGTGCGGAGGTGAGCCGCAGGTGGGCGCTGGCCACCGTGACGCCGTCGGCGTCCGCGAAGAAAGGGTTGATGTCGGCTTCGCTGATCTGCGGAAAATCCACAATCAGTTCTGACAAACGGACCAACGCCAGACAGATAGCGTCAATGTCGGCGTCCGGACGCGCAGCAGACCCTGTGAGCGTATGCCAGGCGCGGGTGCGGGAGATGAGATCCCGCGCCAGGGGCAGGTTCAAGGGCGGCAGCCCTACGGCGTGCTCGCTGTATGCCTCAACGGCGCGACCGCCCTCACCAACCACGATGACCGGGCCAAACAACGGGTCCGATGCCACTCCCAGAAACAGTTGCCGTGCATTGGGGCGGGGTTTCATGCGGCGCAGCACGAAGCCATGAATGCGGGCACTGGGGCGTTCATTGCCGGCCCGTTCCAGCATGCGGCCGGCCGCCGCGCTGACCGCATCGGCGCTTTGTAGGTAGAGGGCGATGCCGCCCATATCCCGGATGCGGGCAATGTCCGGCGAGCGGAGCGTCAGGGCAATCGGGTAGCCCAGTTCCCGGCTCAATGTGGCGGCGTCCTCC
>SLCE01000209.1 GCA_007125985.1 Ectothiorhodospiraceae bacterium
GATCTGATCTGCGGCCGGGAACCCACCCTGGAGCCGGCCAGCAAGGCCTTCCGGCTGCTGCTCACCTCCGCAACCGGCCGCTAGCCATTCCTCTGTCACAGGAGCCCACGCATGCCCCGTTTCACCGCCAGGCAGGGCTTTCAACACGATGACACGCCGCGCCTGGGAATTTTGCTGGCCAATCTGGGAACACCGGACGCACCCACGCCGCCAGCATTGCGCAGTTACCTCGCCGAGTTCCTGGCCGACCCCCGTGTGGTGGAATTGCCACGCATTCTCTGGCGAATTATTCTCCACGGCATTGTGCTGAGGACCAGGCCGGCGAGGTCAGCCAAGGCTTATGCGGAAGTCTGGACAGAGCAGGGCTCCCCCTTGCTCACCATCGGCCAGGCGCAAGCCGACGGCATTCGTCAGCGGTTGGAGGAGAGCCTGCAGGGGCCGGCCTTGGTGGAACTGGGGATGCGCTACGGCAACCCGTCCATGGCCGAGGCCCTGCGCCGACTGCGGGACGCGGGCGCGGAACGGCTGCTGGTGCTGCCTCTTTACCCGCAGTATTCCGGCGCAACCACCGCCTCCACATTCGATGCCCTGGCCGATGAGCTCAAGCGCTGGCGCTGGGTGCCAGAGCTGCGCTTCGTGGGCCAGTACCATGATGATCCGGGCTACATCGACTGCCTGGCCGCCAGCATCCGCGAGCACTGGGAAACCAACGGCCGCGGCGACAAGCTGCTGTTCTCTTTTCATGGCACCCCGAAAAGCTATCTGATGAACGGCGACCCATATCATTGCCAGTGCCACAAGACGGCACGGCTGGTGGCGGAGAAACTGGAACTGGCGGACGATGCCTGGCAGGTCACTTTCCAGTCGCGCTTCGGCAAGGCGGAATGGCTCAAGCCCTATACCGACATGACCGTGGAAGCGCTGGGGAAATCCGGCCTGGGCACGCTGGATGTCATCTGCCCCGGTTTCTCGGCGGACTGTCTGGAGACCCTGGAGGAAATCCAGGGTGAGAACGCGGAGATCTTTCAGCACGCGGGCGGTGGCGAGTTACGTTATATTCCGGCCCTGAATGACCGCGACGACCACCTGAACATGCTCAGGAGCCTCATCCTGGAACACGCCCAGGGATGGCCGGAGACCGGTGGCGGCCAGCGTGGCCGCCGCGACCCCGCCAGTACACAAAGGCATGCGCAGGCACTTGGCGCCGAGTCCTAGGGAGGCACCGACCGCTTCCCGGCCCCTTGCCTGGGGAACTTTTCACCCCCATTTGATGATCAGACGACTCGGCGATTGGCAAACAAACTGAATGAGGAGCTTCGATGAGCCTGGACAACATCCGGGACCGTGATACCTGGCCGACCAACAAGCTCAAGCAGCTTGCGGAACGCATCGACAAGGAACTGGAAACCCGCAGGCGGCAGCCCGTGCGCAGCGCTCCCCCGCCCCGGGAGGAACTGGAGACGCTGGAGCAGCGCCTACTGCGGGAAGCCAAACAGTTTGAACAAACCGCACGCAACGGCGTCATTCGCGGCTGGTAACCGCCCTTAGTCCATCCCGGTCAGGTTACCCATTGCCCCGCGCGCCGGCCATGATCTTGTCATGTTGCCACGGGCCTTTCGCGGCCGCGGCTTGCACGGTATGGTAAACGCCTGTTTTCCCTGCATCATCGCACAGGCAACAGCAACCCCCCGGGGCCGTGCCTCATGATCACAACTGAACGGGCCAGCGCGGAATTCGAACAGTTGCAGGCGAGAAAACGCCTAGTCTATCTGGTCGCCCTGGGTTGTAGTCTGCCCATCCTACTGCTGAGCTGGTATTTCCGGGATCCGGCTGATCACTACCTGACCTACATCTACCCCCTTGCTGCGGTGTCGGTGGTGGCGCTCCTCGGGCTGATCTGGCTGCGTAGCGTTTCGCTGCAGACCATGGAAGCGGTCATGATGGCCTTCTGGAGCAGCTTCATTCTCAGCCGGCTCGGCTGGCATTTCCATGCAGGCGACGGAATCGACGCGCAGCTGCTCACCCTCGTGGGTGGACATTATTGGGCCGTGGCGACCTTGATGGTTGCGGGGTTCGTCATGCTGGACCGCCAGCGCGGGTTGATTGCCGGTACCTGCATCCTGATTGGTTCCGCACTACTCACGCTGAGCGGCATCATGGTGGACTCCGGGCGCGGCCAGCTCCCCGGCGAGGCGGTGATGTTCCTGATCCGGATCCATGTCTTCCTGCTTGCAATGCTGGCGCTGGTCACAGCCGTGGCCGGCATGCGCGACCAACTGCAGCGGGCGTTGGCACGCTCAGACATACTGGACAAATGGGCGAACACGGACATGCTCACACAGCTCGCCAATCGGCGAGCTGCCGGCCGGCTACTCAGCGGTTATCGCAGCGAGTCAGTGGACGATGGAACGCCACTTTCGGTGATCATCTCGGACATCGACCACTTCAAACGCGTGAACGATGAACACGGGCATGCCACCGGCGACACGGTGATTGCCCACGTGGCTCGTGTGCTCCGCGCGACGGTGCGTGAATCGGACACCGTGTCCCGCTGGGGCGGGGAGGAGTTTCTGGTGGTCGTCCCGGGCGCTCGACTGCGGGATGCCGTCCACTTGGCCCACCGCTGCCGGGAGGCCATCAAACAGACTCCGGTGGCCGGCGTTACGGTCACGGCCACCTTCGGCGTGGCCGAATATCTGGACGGTGAAAGCATCGACGCCTTGCTGGCCCGGGCAGACCGCTGCCTGTATGCCGGCAAGAATGCCGGGAGGGACATCGTCGTGGCCCACGACGGCGAGCCGAGACCGGGCGATGACCCGGAACCGGCGAATGCACCCGGCCACCAGCACTTGGCCTGAATCCATCTCCTGGCAGCCCGGTATTCCGTGGCTGCCGCGCATACCCACCGATCCTGAAGAACGGCATACCACGCGGTGGTTCACGCGTCATCCGATTTTGCTTCGGCCCATTCGTCAGCTAAGCTTTCAGGGGCGTTGCGGTTTGCGGCGCGGATTGTCGACTGCGTTGTCGACAGGCCAACTCCGCCAGGGAGGGCGTCAATTCACCCGCCAATAAATTAAAGTGCCGACCCACGGCACTTGGAGGAGTACAAGCATGATCCCACGCCAAGCTACACGCTACCTGGCAGGCCTTCCCGCATTGCTGTTCGCCGGCTCGTTGGCTGCGGAGGCACAACTGCCCAGCACACTGGCCATGACCGCGTACGGCACCGGCTCCACCGGCTATGCCCAGATGGCCGCCATCGGTAGCGTCCTTCAGGAAGAAGGCGTCTCGGTGCGCATCATTCCGGGCGACACTGACGTGACCCGCATGACCCCGTTGCGCGATGGCCGGGTGGACTACTGCGCCTGCGGCATCGCCGCCTACTACGGCTCAGAGGGCGTACTCATGTTTTCCGGCCCGGACTGGGGGCCGCAGGAAATCCGCGTCATGATCACCGCAATGGGGCCGCACGGACAGGGCGTCGCCATCGCCGGCGACATCGGCGTGGAAACCGCAGAAGATTTGCGCGGGAAACGCGTGGCCTATGTCCGCGGCGCTGATGCGCTTAATCTGAACATGGAGGCCTTCCTGGCGTTCGGCGGCCTGACTTGGGACGACGTGGAACGTGTGGAATTCCCGGGCTACGGTGCGGCCTTCGACGGCATCATTGCTAACCGTGCTGACGCCGTGCATACCGCCCCCAGTTCCTCCCATGCACGCCGCATGGAAGCCAGCCCCCGGGGCATCACCTGGGCGCCCATGCCCCCTGACGACGAGGAGGCCTGGGAGCGGATGCATAGTGTGGCCCCGTACTTCCAGCCGGAGTTGGTGAAATCGGGCGGCGGCATCAACGAGGACAACCCCTGGCAGGGCTCCAACTACCCCTATCCAATTATGGTTGCCGATGCCAGCCTGGAGCACGACAAGGTTCGGCCAATGATCCGCTTCTTCATCGAGGAGCATGAGAGGTACAAGGATGGCGCCCCCGGCAACACCGGCTATGCCCTGGATTATCAGATCATGAAATGGGTGGTGCCTTTCCACGATGCGGTCGTGGAGTACTACGAGGAAATCGGTGTATGGACCGAGGAAATGCAGGCACACCAGGATCATCTGGTCCACCGCCAGCAAGTCCTGCAGGAAGCCTGGGCCAATTACACGGGCGACAATCCGCCATCAGACGAGTCCGAGTTCGTCGCGGGCTGGATGGAAGCCCGCGCCGCGGCCCTGGAGGCTGAGGGCATGAACCCCGTGTTCCGCTAGAAACGAAGCATGGGCAGTACCGGCTTTGGTCGGTGCTGCCCGGCTCATGAAAACGAAAATAACAACCGGAGGAACACCTGATGCGTATTGCTCGCTCACTCACCTTATACACGGCATGCGCCCTTGCGCTTGGCGCCGGCCCCGTGATCGCTGACAGCGACTGGCAGGAATCAAAATGGGGCCCGGATGACCGGATCGGGGCCGCAAACCACCTCACACCGGATGTTGTGCTCGACGCCGCACAGCTCATCACGGAAGGAAAAACCTATTCCCTGGGCATGGTGCTGGACAAGGAGTTTCCCGCCTTCGGGAAGCGCTTCTTCGACGTCACCATCATGGAGCCCCGGCCCGCAGGTCAGACCGTAGGGCCCAACAAGCTCACCAGCACCGATGACGTGCTCCACACCTGGCTGGGCATTGGCAGCCAGATCGATGGCCTCGGGCATATCGGTATCGATCATGTGCACTACAACGGCGTGCACGCCAGCGAGTTCGTGCATGTCGACGGTCTCAAGGAATTCGGCGTGGAGAACATACCGCCGATCGTGACCCGCGGCGTACTGCTGGACATGGCCGGCTACCTTGGCGAAGACATGCTCAACGAGGGCACCGCCATCAACGGCGAGGAAATCCGCGGCGCGGCCGAAGCCCAGGGCGTGGAGATCCGCGAAGGGGATGTGGTGCTGCTGCACACCGGCTGGAGCAACCTGCTGGGCGTGGACGGTGAGCGGTTCGCCGCCGGTGAACCGGGCCTGGGCGTCGACGGCGCCCGTTACCTGGCCGAACTCGGCGTGGTGGCCGTGGGCGCGGACAACTGGGGACTGGAAGTCATCCCCTTTGAGGAAGATGCCGGTGTATTCGAGGTACACCAGGTGTTGCTGGTGAAACACGGCGTCTACATTCTGGAAAACATCGAAACCCGGGAACTGCTCGCTGACGAGGCCTGGGAGTTCCTGTTCGTGCTCGGCCAGCCTAAGATCGCCGGCGCGGTCCAGGTGTTCATCAACCCGGTGGCCATCCGCTAGCGGCACGCAGGGGACATGACAACGGGCGGCGCCCCATGGGGGCGGCGCTCAAGAGTGCACGCGGCGATACTCAGCCTCTGCTGGCCTGTGCGGTATTCGCGCCGTGCGGTCCGCAGCTGCGTGAGCTTGTACCGGCGGGGGGTGCGCCTTCTGGAGTGCGTTCATCAGGTGTCATGCTTAGGGAAGCACTGATCTATTCGCATGGTCACCTGGCTTTGCAGCGTGTTCGGGGGCAAGGCGCGGCTCGCAGGCAATGACGGGCCCTTGGCAAGAGCCACAATGCCGTAGCCGAACACGCTGCTAAGCCCTGCCGGGCGGGTTAGTCGTCCGCCCCATCCCTGTCAGCGTCGGACTGCAGAAACGCACCGCGATGGAAGGCGGCGGCAGCCTCTACCTCGGCCAGGCCACGCGTGCCGGGCTGCGGTGATTCACCACCTGCAAGAACATGTAGCACCGTCCTGACGCCACGCGACAAGGACAGCAGGTGATAGCCGCCTTCCAGCACAAAAACCAGGCGTCCATCACAATGCTGACGCGCAAGCGTCTGCAGAATTCCGGTCATGGCCGCAAAGCCGTCGTACGAGACATTCATTGCCAAATCAAACGGGTGTGGGTCGAAACCGGCCGCAACCAGGATCAGATCCGGCTGGAACCAGTCCGCTGCGGGCACCAGGATGTCTTTGAAGGCCCTGAGGTAGGCATCGTCCCCCGAGTCTCCCGGGAGCGGGACGTTGATGGTAGTGCCTTCCCCCAGTCCGACGCCCACCTCCTCAAGCCCCCCGGAACCGGGGTAGAAGGGCGAGGCACGGTGGATATCGAATACCATCACGTCAGGATCCGCCCAGAAGATATCCTGGGTGCCGTTGCCGTGATGGGCATCCCAGTCCACGACCAATACGCGCTCACAGCCCAGTTCCGCTCGCGCATGGGCAGCCGCCACGGCAACGTTGTTAAACAGACAGAACCCCCGCGCGCGGACGGGTTCGGCGTGATGCCCGGGAGGCCGAACCAGCGCGAAGGCACTCTTGGTGCGCCCCTGAACCACTGCCTCGACGGCGGCAATCGCCGTGCCTGCCGCCACCTCGGCGGCTTCGATGCTGCCGGGTGACACCGCCGTGGTGTCGTTGTCCAGCCAGGCGTTCTTACCACGCAGTTCGAAAATGTGGGCCAGGAAAGAACTGGTGTGCACGCGCCCCAACTGTTCGCGCGTGGCTGCCCTGCCGCCCTCGAACTGCACACCGGGCACCGGTTCGACTTCCAGCAGGTGGCGGATAGTGGTCAGCCGCCCGGGGTGCTCCGGATACGTCCAGGGTACGTTCAGACTCGAGAGCAGCTTGCGGATCCGCCGGTCCAGGCGGCTGGGCAGAAATGGAGCTTCGGAACTCGGCTGGTGAGTCAGAACCCGCTCATCGTAGAACGCGATCACGCTGTTCGGGTCAGCCACGAATCATCCCCCCTGTGATACGCAGTTGCAAAAGCAACGGACTGGTGCCTTTTCACTACATGAACAGACACGCTGGTGGTACCTCCACACACTATCCCAAGGTAGCTCGCTGCGCACCATAGGATGTTTCACGTTGGTTGCCGAAAAGGCCTCACAGGCATTTTCTCGGGAGGAGGATTAATCGGAAATAAAATGTTGCACTGCAACATAACATCTGGTATCTTATAAACCATCAAGGGCAAAAGGCCTTTGCAGAACGCACCAACCGAGGTTATTGAAATGAACAACGAAAC
>SLCE01000165.1 GCA_007125985.1 Ectothiorhodospiraceae bacterium
GACTGTCTTTCCGGCGACGTCCACCAGGCCCATATAGGGGAAGAAGATCGTGCCGTCCTCGCGCACGAGGCGGCCGAGATCCTGAATATTGGTGCTGCTGCGTTCGCCCATGGGGTTGGTGAGTTCCACGTGACCCCACACCACGACCATGACCAGATCACCGATGCCGATGCGGTATTCGTAGTCGCGGGTGACTTCCTCACGGCTGCGTGTTTCCCCAAGCTGCAGGGCGGGGGCAGTGCGGTTGTGCTGCTGAGCGATCACGTTGGCGTCGATCTCGCGGATCTCGAACTCATAATCCTCGATGTTTTCGGCGTCTTCGGGGACGAAACGCTCGTCCAGGCCATCACTCATGCGGATGCCCGGAACCACGGTGCAGCCGCTCAAAAACAAGACGATCAGCCATAGACCCAGGTGCCGAATCCAATGGCTGACGGGGTGATTGTATGTGCGCATTACGTCCTCTGTGTCGATGGGCCCTGGTGCAGGGTTGCCACCCAGCTTTCTGCGGCCTGCTGAATCTGATCGCGTGCGGCACGGAAGGCGGCTTCCGGCTGGCGATAGGGGTCGGGCACGTCGTAGCCCTGCCAATGGCCCATGCGGAAAACACGCCCGCGCAGCGCTGGGTAGGTGTGCTCGATCCACTCCTGATGGCCGCTGTCCATGACCAGCAGCAGCTCGAATTCCCGGGCCAGGGGCAGATCCAGCTGTCGTGCGCGGTGTGGGCGCAAATCGTAGCCCAACTCATCCATGACTGCGATGGCGGTCTCGTCGGCCCCATGCCCCACCAGCGCACCAATGCCGGCTGACTCTACCCGGAACCCCTGATCCGCTGGCAGCGCTTCCCTCAGGAACCACTCCCCCATCGGACTGCGACAGATGTTGCCGGTGCAAATAACCAGCAGTTTAGTAAAGGCCAGCTTCATGGACAGATTCGATATTACGTGGGGGACGCGCCAGCGCTCGGACGGGGATGGATAGTAACAGAGTGCATACCCCCTGTGGAATGCCCCGACGCAAGGCGGTGGCCACGTAATTCATGTCAAGTTCGTTGCCATTCAGCGACACTATAAAGACTGCAAGTTGTTGTGTAGCAACGTGTTCTTGTTTTGTGCGTTGCGTCACACTTCCGATGCCAACTGCCGCACGTTGTCCCTCGGTCAGGCCCGTTAAGGTAGCCGCGTTTTCACATCGCCGTTGATTCATACAGACAAAAGCGTGGTGACGCATGACCTTTTACGATCGATTTCTCTCGCTTCGGGTGAACGCCCGGCCTATGGTGCTTGCGACGACGTTCGCCTCGGCTTTCGTGCTGAGTGGCTGCCTGTCGGATGCGGGCAGCAGCAGTTCCTCCGATGTGGGGGGTGACAGCGCTGAATCCACCTCCCAGCCGGATCATGCCCAGGGCCGGAACGATAGCCGCGGTAACCGGGGCGGGGGCAACGGCGGCGGTGGCAATAGCGGCGACGACGGGTCCAGCGAAGAACCGGAACCTGAGCCCGAGCCGGAGCCCGAGCCCGAGCCGGATTCCAGCATGACGCTGTCCTGGGTGGCGCCGTCTGAGCGCGTGGATGGCTCGCCGCTGTCGCTGTCGGCGATCAACCATTATGAAATCCATTACGGCAACGCTTCCGGTAACTACGGCTTCAACATCACGGTGAACGACCCCAGTGTCACCGAGTGGGAGTTCAGCGATCTGGACGCCGGAACCTACTACTTCGCCGTCATGGTGGAAGATGTGGACGGCCGTCGCAGCGGATTTTCCGAAGAACGCTCCGTGACCATCCACTGATACCGGCCCATCCCTTTGCTGGACCGGGCGTTGACACCCCAGCGCCCGGTCCGCGCCGTTTGAAAATCCTGCCGCCCGGCTGCTTTTTCCTTCATCCCGTCTATGCTCATTGGAATACCCGGGGAGCACCATGTCACCGGCTCGCCATGCGCGCTTCGCATCGTCTTGGCGTCGCTGAGTCACAGTTCCTCGCCAGAACACAAGAAATCCCGACGCGATCGGGGAATACAAGCCCGGGGCAAACGGGCACAGCGCTGATGGAGGGAGTGACCATGACCGTACGTGCATGGATGGTGTTGCTGGCGGCTGCCGGCGGATTGGCCCTGGCGGGCTGTATGGATTCGGAATCCGGGGGAAGCGACACGGGCGCGGCCACGCTGTCCGCGGGGCAGGGCAACGGGGAATCGCACCGTGCCGCCGGCGGAGGCAATCCGCAGGGGCCGCCCATGGTGCCGCCGGGTATTGACCGGCAGATGAATATTGAAGTGCTTTCCAGCGCGCCGGATCAGGTGTCCGGCGGTGATGTGCGCATCGCCGTGGGCGGGCCGCCCGGACAGTGGAAGCGTATTGGCCTGTGGCTCAATGATCAGCCCATCGGCGCCGATATGCTGCAGGAAAACGGCGATCGCCTGGAGGGCCTGGTGGACGGGCTGGACCTGGGCGAGAACACGCTGGTGCTCTACCACGATCATTTCGGTGAGTTGGATCGTGTCACGCTGGTGAACCATCCCATCACCGGTCCTATGTTTTCCGGACCGCAGCAGTATCCCTTCGTCTGCAGCACGGTTCGGGAATGGGGGCTGCAGCCCACCGTGGATCACGACGAGGAGTGGGGGTTCCCGGTGCAGGATGCCGACGGCAATGTGATCGGCTACAGCAAGGACTGCTCGGTTGAGCCCTTCGTGACCTATTACTATCTGGGTACGGACGGTAACTACCGCCCGATGCCGGAGGATGGATCCCGGCCCGCTGACCTGGCGCAGACCACCTTGATGGATGGCCGGACCGTGGATTTCATCGTTCGCTGGGAGCGCGGCACCATCAACCGCTTCCTTTACAGCTTCGCCACGCTGGCGGAACAGGGTGATGAGCCCTGGGAGCCGGGAACAGACAACTGGAACGGGCGCCTGCTCTACCACTTCCAGGGCGGGGTAGGCATCGGCCACTTCCAGGGTCGTATGGACAGCAACCGGGCCAAACTGCGGGAAGTGCTGGGCCAGGGCTACGCGGTGATCTATTCCACCGGCAACCGCACCGGCGAGCACTACAACCTGCAGGTGGGCGGCGAGACCGCGCTGATGGTGAAAGAGCACTTCGTCAAGCGTTTTGGCGAGCCGCTGTACACGGTGGCCATCGGCGGCTCCGGCGGCGGCATCCAGCAGTATGTGTACGCGCAGAACCATCCCGGCCTGATCGACGCCGGCGTGCCCCAGTACTCCTATCCGGACATGGTGACGCAGATCATCCACGTGGGGGACTGCGAGCTGCTGGAGTACTACATGGATGCCAATGCGCTGAATCCCGCCAAATGGAGCGTGACCGAGAACCGCAGTTGGCTGGTGGGCTTCAATGCCACCGATGCGCGGCCTGATCCGCTGGCGGAAGCGCGGCAGATGCTGGGCTACGGCGGTGCGGCGGGTTCCACCGAGTGCGTGCCGGCCTGGCGCGGCCTGACCCCGCTGACGCTGAACCCGCACTTCGGCGCTGTGCGGGAGCAGGAAAAGATGCATCCGCCCGGGATCATGGATGATGTGGACTGGACCCATTACGACGACCTGCGGAATATCTACGGTGTGGACGAGAATGGCAACCCCCGCACCCTGTGGGACAACGAAGGCGTGCAGTACGGCCTGCAGGCCTTGCGCGATGGCAACATCACGCCGGAGGAGTTCCTGCATCTCAACTGGCACGTGGGCGGCTGGAAACAGCCCAGTGAGATGGTGCAGGAGGGCTTCCCTTTCCTGGGTGAGGTGAGTGACGTGCTGGGCGGGCTGATCCGCTTCGACCCGTGGAGCAGTGAAAACATGAACCTGGCTGCGGACGAGGACACCCCGGCCCCGCGCACCCGTGGCGATCTGCAGGCCATCAATGCCGCCTACGACTCGGGTCTGGTGTTCGACGGGCAGCTGGATATTCCGTTCATTGATTGGCGCCATTACCTGGAGGAGGTGCTGGACATGCACAACAGCCACCAATCCTTCTCCGCCCGGCAGCGCATCATCAACCGCATGGGGCATGCGGATAACCAGGTGATCTGGTTCACCGATGGACGGCCCACCACCTTCGATCCTGAGCGGGATCCAGATGGCCGCGGCCGCCCGTCTGATGATTTCAACCAGACCTGGATGGCGCTGGAGGTCATCGATGAATGGATGGCGAACATCCGCAAGCATCCCCACCGCAGTGTGGCGGAAAACCGGCCGGATCGCGCCGTGGATAGCTGTTTCAGCACCGATGGCAGCCTGATGGCCGCCGGTGATGATGTCTGGAGCGGCATACTGGATGACTATGCGCCGGGGGCCTGTACACAGGAATTCCCGCTCTACGAGACCTCGCGCATCGTTGCCGGCGGCCCCATCGAGGGCAGTGTGTTCAAGTGCACGCTGCAATCGGTGGAAGCCGCCATCGCCAGCGGCGTCTACGGCAGTTGGAACCCGACGCCGGAGCAGATGGAGACATTGAAGCAGATCTTCCCCACCGGGGTGTGTGACTACAGCCAGAGGGACCAAGGACGTCCGCAGGGCTAAGGTGGCGCGTCCCGCCCGGCTGGTGCACGCCGGGCGGGACGCGCTTGAGGGTGTGCTCGCCTACGGCGAGCACACCTGCTCTGGCCGGAAGTGAACGGCGCATGTGGCCGAATGCGGTATCCAACGACAGACCGGACTTATCCGCGGGGCTGATGCACAAACAGCGGCAAGGACAGGTTCCACCGAATCGCCGCCAGGCGCAGCGTGACTGCGCATAACAGGCCTAGCCACGTGGCAAGCGCCGTTCCGGGCAGCACCATGCCTAGCACTACCGTGACCGAGGCGCCAAGCAGCGCCGCAGTCGCGTAAATCTCCCGCCGTAGCACCAAGGGCACTTCGCCACACAGTACATCCCGCAGCATGCCGCCGAACACCCCGGTCATCACCCCCATAAGCACGGCAATGGCCGGGTTCACACCAAAGGCCAGCGCCCGTTCCGCGCCAATCACACAGAAGGTGGCCAGGCCCAGGGCATCTGCGATGGGAAGAAAACGGCGGTGCAGGAATTCATGCCGCGCCAGATAGATGGTGATCAGCCCGGCGATGGACGCCACCCAGAGGTAGATGGGGTCGGTGATCCAGAACACCGGCGTGGCGCCCAGCGTCACATCCCGCAGGGTGCCGCCACCGATGGCGGTGACCACGGCCAGCACCAGTACACCGAACAGGTCCAGGTTCTTGCGGCCGGCCGCGAGCGCGCCGGAGACGGCGAAGACCATGGTGCCGAACAGGTCCAGCCAGTAGATCACGGTGGTTGGCCGCCTACTTGGTGTTGAACTTGCGTGCCAGGGCTTCCAGCTTGCGCTGTTTCAGTTCCTCGGCGCTGGGCCGGCGGGGTTTTTTGTTACGGGGCGGGCCCTGTTTGGCCTTGCGCCGGGCGGCGGCGCGCTTTTTTTGCTCCTCACGGCGCTCCCGAGCGAATTCCCGCGCCTGATCCGAAACGGCATCGGCCTGGCTGCCATCCAGGTTGACCCGATGCGTGGCGTTGAGCGTGGCCTCCAGATAGGCAGGTGAACGCGTGTACAACGCCAGGGCCTGCCGGACGAGCCAGCCGGGCGTTTCCTTGAGCTCCGGGTCGTCCGCCAGGGCCGCGCGGAGCGGTTTCTGGATGCCGATGGCCAGCGGCTGAACCCGCGCCGGGTCTTTGCTGAAACAGTCCGGGTAGCGCTGAATTAGCGCATCCAGGAATTCCCGCGTGCGCTGCGCCCGCTCGCGCTTCTGGTCTGCCTTCGCCGAATCTGTCTTGGCCGGGTTGGCCGTATCGCCGCTATCCACGAAACACCTGTCAGGGAGTTGCACCAAAGTTGCGTATGCTACCCAATACGCACAAGCCTTGGCGAGCCTGACTCGCGTTTATTTTTTCGAAGTGGTGCGGGTTAGGGGCGGGATTCATTGGATGCCCGGGTTCCCATGCCGACCTGCTCCTGGATGCGGTGGCCGGCCTTGGCCTGTGTGCGGTTGGCCGGAAGACGCTCGTGAGCGGCGCGGGTCGTGGCTTACCGACGGTGATGCCCTGTGCTTGTAGGCCGGTAAACGCCTCGCGTTTGCCGGCATCCGGCCAGCGGCCGGAGATGATCCACATTGTTTGAGGGAACCTGGAATCGCAACCGCGGGTCTTTCCAACTGATGATTGTCGCCGTCATTATTATCGCGCTCTTGTTGGCCCTGGCCTTCGGACCCAGCCTCTGGGTACGGCGGGTAATGGCGCGCTATCAGCAACCGGCTGACCGTTACCCGGGCACGGGTGGGGAACTGGCCTCGCACTTGCTAACACGGCTGGAACTGGATCATGTGCGCGTCGAAGAGTCGGAGATCGGCGATCATTACGACCCCATCGAACGGGCCGTGCGGCTCTCACCGAAAAATTTCCACGGTCGCTCGCTGACCGCTGTAACCGTGGCTGCGCATGAAGTGGGCCACGCGGTGCAGGATGCGTTCGGCTATGCGCCCCTGCACTGGCGTCTACAGCTAGTGAAGCTGAGCCGCTATGCCCAGATGCTTGGCGCAGGGCTGCTCATCACCCTGCCACTGGTCATGGCCGCCACACGGGCTCCCGCAGCGGGCGGTATTCTGATGGTGGCCGTACTGCTCAGCATGGGCTCGGCCGTGCTGGTGCATTTGGTCACGTTGCCCACGGAACTGGACGCCAGCTTTCGTCGTGCCATGCCGCTGCTTGAGGCGGGGTACCTAAAACCGGGAGACGAGCCACATGCCCGCCGCATTCTGCTGGCTGCGGCGTTGACTTATGTGGCCGCCGCGCTGATGGGGCTGTTCAGCGTCTGGGCCTGGTTACGCATACTGCGGCCTTAAGGAAGTACTGATCTATTCCCATGGTGCTCTGCGGAACCCATCGGGCGCGCTGAGGCCGGACACCCGGGGCAGTATTGATATACTGCCGGGCGATCAACAGAACGCGAGGTTTAAAATGCA
>SLCE01000075.1 GCA_007125985.1 Ectothiorhodospiraceae bacterium
GGCTGGTCGGTGGCCGCATGGAATACGAGGGCCGCCAGGTTGTCCTGCTGCGGGTCGGTCCCGACTTGCGTGTTGATGGGGACTGGCTTGTAGAAAGCGATGGCGGTGTTTCGGCCGTCCACGCGGATGCCGATCGTATCTATCTCGGTGGCAGTTTTTCGGGTCTGAACGGGGAAACGCGCCATAACGTCGCGGCACTGGACCGCGCGACGGGTGAGCTTGTCTCCGATTTCGCCCCCGTCACTGACGGCTGGGTGGGGGAGATCCAACGCTATGGCAATCACGTCTATATCGCGGGTGGATTCAGCGCGCGGTTTGCCCGTTTGACGCTCGATGGTTACACGGCAACGCTCGATAACGATCTTGTGGACTTCATGCCGGCCGAGGAGATGGTGATGGCCGTGTTCAACGGGCTGCTCTTCGTTGGCGGGTACTTGCCGAATCCCGGACCGGACTTTCCGCCCCACCTGGTGGCTTTTGACGCCGACGGTCGACTCGCGGACTTTGATGCCGGCTTGAGTGGCGCATGGGATTATGTGGGTGCGCTGGTCGCCTATGATGATTACCTGTATGTGGGTGGTGACTTCAGCGCGTTCGCCGGCGTCGAAAGCAACTTTGTCAAGGTGGACCGGGGGCTTGAGCCCAGCCCGGTGTTGGCAGACAGCGCTGTCATGTTGACGGTGCCCAGGCTGCAGTTGGCGGAAGATCGCCTGTACGTCCTTGGCACGGTGGAATTGTCCGGGGGCAATCTCGTCCAAGGGGCGGCTGAAATCGATCGCGACTCCGGGGAGGTCACGGAGTTCCGGCTGCAGCCGTCGTATCCCCCGACCGGATTCGTGCCGGTGAGTCAGGACTTATTCCTGGCAGGGATACGGGTGCAGGGTTCCCTGGCCAATGGCTTGCGGCACAGCGTGTTCGCCGTTCTCGACGGGAATGGGAATTTGCGTCGCGATATCGACCTCCGGCCCGCGGATGGTAACCGGGCTGGGGAGGTGCGGGGCATTGCATCGGATGCGCAGGGCAACGTGTACGTGGCGGGGCGCTTCGACCGCGTGCGCGAGGATGCGGTGCAACGCGCCAGCATCTTCTCACTGACGCCCGACGGCGTGTTGCGGGCGGGTTGGGCACCGGCTGTTTCCGGCGGGGGCTCCACGTCTACGGTCAATGCCGTTGCCGTCGTCGACAGCACGGTGTTCGCTGGCGGCGGCTTCACGACCATAAACGGCATTTCCAGGCCGTATCTGGCGGCACTGAGCGTTGCCGAGGGCAGCCTGCAAGGCTTTGATGCCGGAATCGCCGGTGGCAGCGTTGCTCGACTCCACTATGTCGATGCGGCTGGCGCCCTTCTCATAAGCGGCGGGTTTGAAACGGTCGATGGCACCGATGTCGAAGAGCAACTCGCTGCCGCAGTGGGGCTGGATGGCAAAGTGATTGGCTGGTCTCCGACAGCGGGGGGAAGCTTTGACGTGATTTCCGCGTTCGCCAGTCATGGAACTCACGTGGTCCTCGGTGGGCGATTCAGCAACCTGGACGGAGAGGCTGGTCTGAACAACGCCGCTTTCTATGAATGGGATGAGACGCCTCCAACTGGGGTGGCAACGGACTGGAAGCCAGCGCCTGACCGTTGGGTGAGGAGCGCTACCTATCACCGTGACGTGCTCTGGCTGGGGGGAGATTTCACCGAGATCGATGGCAAGCCCCAGTCCTTGCTGGCGGCATTGACCGCTGACGGAAGTCTTGTTCCTGACCTTGCACCGGAAATCGAAGCCTCGTCCACGAACGCACGCATCGAGTTGCTGGCCGGGTTCGGTGATTACCTATGCCTGGTGGGCCAGTTCGGCACTGCTACTGTTAACGGCGTGCTGATGCCCGGCGGTTTCGGCTGTATCGACGCGGAGACGGGCGAACTGGCCTGGTGAACCGACAGCTGTGAAATTCGAAACGTCCCGCAGCGCGGGGCGTTTTCACGTCTAACTAGGCAAGGAAGGTCGACTAGTAGTCACCGCCCTCGTGATCATCATCATGATCGTCGTCGTGGTCATCGCCGCCGCCGTGGCCACCACCAATACGCTCGATATCAGCCACGCCGAGATCGGCCATGGCGGGGGTGGCGATGAAGCCAAGGGCGATGCACAGGCAGATCAGCAGCTCGCGAAGGGATTTCATGGGTCACTCCTCGTCTGGCTCTTGCACTGAGTGCGGGAAACACCTTCATACTATTTGTACAAAGGATATACAAATAGTAGACGTCTGCTGAGAGAATGCAAGCAAGCCTTATCTCACCCGACAGAGCCTGACAGAGCTTGCTTCAATCGTCGGCCTCGTAGCCCAGGTTGGGCGCCAGCCATTTTTCCGCTTCGCGGCGGCTCATCCCCTTGCGTTTGGCGTAATCCTCCACCTGATCCTGGTAGATCTTGCCGATGCCGAAATAGCGGCTTTCGGGGTGGGCGAAATAAAGCCCACTGACCGCCGCCGTAGGCACCATGGCCTTGCTCTCGGTGAGATGCAGGCCGATACGGTTCTCCACGTCCAGCAGTTCCCAGATCAGATCCTTCTCCGTGTGATCTGGGCAGGCCGGGTAGCCGGCGGCGGGGCGGATGCCCTGGTAACGCTCCTTGATCAGGTCCTGGTTGCTGAGCGCTTCCTCCGGCTGGTAGCCCCAGAACTCCTTGCGCACCCGCTCGTGCAGGTGCTCGGCAAAGGCCTCGGCCAGGCGGTCGGCCAGGGCCTTGAGCAGAATGCTGTTGTAGTCGTCGTGGTCCGCCTCGAAGCGGGCCAGGTGTTCGTCGATGCCGATGCCGGCAGTGACGGCGAAGGCGCCGATGTAGTCGCCCTTGCCGCTGTCCTTCGGCGCGATGAAATCCGCCAGGCTCTGGTGCGGGCGTCCGGCAGGCTTTTCCGTCTGCTGGCGCAGGTGGTGCAGGGTGAGCAGCACCTGATTCCGCGTCTCGTCAGCGTAAACTTCCGTATCGTCGCCCACGCCGTTGGCGGGGAACAGACCGTAGACGGCGCGCGCCGTGAGCCAGCATTCATCGACAATCCGGCGCAGCATGGCCTTGGCATCCTCGAACAGCCGGCGCGCCTGCTCGCCCACCACGGCGTCATCCAGAATTTTCGGATAGCTGCCGGCCAGTTCCCAGGACTTGAAGAAGGGCGTCCAATCGATGTAATCCAGCAGCCGCTCCAGCGGATAATCGTCCAGCACCTGCACACCCAGTTGTCTGGGCTTCACCGGCTCGAAGGCCTCCCAGTCGATGGGTGTCCGGTTGGCGCGGGCATCGGTGATCTTCAGCCACTTCTGCTTCTTTTGCCGCGACGCGTGCTGCTGGCGCACACGCTCGTATTCCTCGCGGATGCCGGCCACGTAGTCTTCCCGCCGGGTCTCGCTCACCAGATTCGACGCCACGCCCACGGCACGGGAGGCGTCCTTCACGTAGATCACTTCGTTGGCATAGGCCGGGGCGATCTTCACCGCCGTGTGCACACGGGAGGTGGTTGCGCCGCCGATCAACAACGGTTGCTTCATGCCCCGGCGCTCCATCTCCTTGGCCACGTTGACCATTTCCTCCAGAGAGGGCGTGATCAGGCCGGACAGGCCGATGATGTCCACGTCTTCGTCGATGGCCGTCTGCAGAATCTTCTCCGCCGGCACCATGACGCCGATATCGGTGACCTTGAAATTGTTGCACTGGAGCACCACGCCGACGATGTTCTTGCCGATGTCGTGCACGTCACCCTTCACCGTGGCCATCAGGATATGGCCGGCCGGCTTGTTGTCGCCGCCCTGTTTTTCCGCTTCGATGTACGGCAGCAGGTAGGCGACGGCCTTTTTCATCACCCGGGCGGATTTCACCACCTGGGGCAGGAACATCTTGCCTTCGCCGAACAGATCGCCCACCACGTTCATGCCATCCATGAGCGGGCCTTCGATCACCTCGATGGGGCGGTTGAACTGCTGTCGGGCTTCCTCGGTGTCGTCATCGATGTAGTCAACAATGCCCTTGACCAGCGCATGCTCCAGCCGCTTGGCCACCGGTTGTTCCCGCCAGGCCAGGTCCTCCACCCGTACCTTGCCGCCGCCATCGCCTTTCACCTGTTCGGCGAAGGCCAGCAACCGCTCGGTGCCGTCCTCCCGACGATTCAGGATCACGTCTTCCACGTGCCCCAGAAGATCCTTGGGGATGTCGTCGTAGACCTCGATCTGCCCGGCGTTGACGATGGCCATGTCCAGCCCGGCCTTGATCGCGTGGTACAGGAAGGCCGAGTGCATGGCCTCGCGCACCACGTTATTGCCGCGGAAGGAGAACGACAGGTTGGAGAGCCCCCCGGACACCCGCGCATAGGGTAGGTTTTGCTTGATCCAGCGGGTGGCCTCGATGAAGTCGATGCCGTAGTTGTCATGTTCCGGGATGCCAGTGGCTACGGGGAACACGTTGGGGTCGAAAATGATGTCTTCCGGCGGGAAGCCGGCCTGGTCCACCAGCAGGCGATAGGCCCGTTCGCAGATCTCGATGCGCCGATCGTAGGTGTCCGCCTGGCCGTCCTCGTCGAAGGCCATGACCACGGCGGCGGCGCCGTAGCGCTTGATCTTTTCCGCCTGGGCCAGGAAGGGCTCCTCACCTTCCTTCAGCGAAATGGAGTTCACCACCGCCTTGCCCTGCACGCACTGCAGGCCGGCTTCCAGCGCCTCCCATTTGGAGGAATCGATCATCACCGGCACCCGGGCGATGTCCGGTTCGGCGGCGATGAGATTGAGGAAGTCCACCATGCACTGGCGGGCATCCAGCATGCCTTCGTCCATGTTCACATCGATGATCTGGGCGCCGCCTTCCACCTGGTCGCGGGCCACTTCCAGCGCGGTGTCGAAATCGCCTTCCTTGATCAGCCGCTTGAAGCGGGCCGAGCCGGTGACATTGGTACGCTCGCCCACATTGACGAACAGGCTGTTGCTGTCGATGTTGAACGGCTCAAGCCCCGACAGGCGCATAGCCCGCTCGCGCTCCGGAATCGCCCGCGGCGCACAGTCCTGAACCGCCTCTCGGATGGCGGCGATGTGCTCCGGCGTGGTGCCGCAGCAGCCGCCCACGATGTTCACAAAGCCGCTCTCGGCGAAGTCCTTCACCAGCTTCGCCATGTACTCCGGCGACTGGTCGTACTCGCCGAACTCGTTGGGCAGGCCCGCGTTGGGGTAGATGGTGACGAAGGTGTCCGCCACGCGGCTGATTTCCTGCACGAAGGGGCGCATCTGCTCGGCACCCAGGGCGCAGTTCAGGCCCACGGTGAACGGCTGGGCGTGACGCACCGAATTCCAGAAGGCTTCCGTGGTCTGGCCGGAGAGCGTTCGGCCTGAGGCATCGGTGATGGTGCCGGAGATCATCACCGGCAGCCGTCGGCCGATTTCCTCGAAGAGTTCTTCCAGCGCGTAGATCGCCGCCTTGGCGTTCAACGTGTCGAAGATGGTCTCGATCAGCAGAATGTCCGCGCCGCCGTCCACCAGACCGCGGGCGGCTTCCAGATAGGCCCCACGCAGTTGATCGAAACTCACGTTGCGATAACCGGGGTTGTTCACGTCCGGCGAGATGGACGCGGTGCGGTTGGTGGGCCCCAGTGCGCCGGCCACGTAGCGGGGCCAGTCCGGGGTTTCCGACATGGCCGCCTCGCAGGCCTCCTTCGCCAACCGCGCCGCTTCCACGTTCAGTTCGTAGGCCAGATGCTCCATCTGGTAGTCGGCCTGGGCAATCGTGGTGGAGCTGAAGGTGTTGGTTTCCAGAATATCCGCGCCCGCCGCCAGGTTGCGGTCATGGATCTCGCGGATGATCTCTGGCCGGGTGAGCACCAGCAGGTCATTGTTGCCCTTGAGATCGCAGGGGTGATCGGCAAAGCGCTCGCCGCGGAAATCGGCCTCGCTCAGCGGATACTGCTGAATCATGGTCCCCATGCCGGAGTCCAGGATCAGAATGCGCCGGGCCAGGGTTTCGCGAAGGCTGGAGAGGGTGTCGGTCATTGCGTCTCAACGGATGGCGGCGGAATTGGACCGCGCATTATAACGCGTTGAGCCGGGAAGTCCGCGTTGGCGTTGGCTATGGCAGCCATAGCCGATAGCTGAAACGCGGGACAGGGTGGAAAGGCCGGGCGGCTGGCTTGCCGCCCGGCGTCGCGCATTCAGAACAGGATGAACTCGCTGTAGAAGTCCATGCAGTCGTCGTAGTCACGGTACGGCTGGCCGTTGATGGTGATGGCCACCAGTTGTCCGGCTGCTCCGGTATCCTCTCCGAACAGGATGTCCGCATGACCACCGCTGCCGGAGACGCGCACGTTCCCCTGGTAGGGGCAGTAGTCGTATGCGCCCATGGATGTGTCGGTCTTCATGTCCTTCGGCGTGCTGTATTCGGCGTAACCGTTAATCCAGGAACTGCCGATCTTCATGGCGATGGTTTCGGTCTCGGTAAAGTTGCCGAAGAAGTCGTCCTCACCCTTCGCCTCGAAGCGGAGATCCACCACGGCCCAGTAGTCGTCGCCAAGGCGGAACTCCAGGTGGGGAATGACCGTGACATCCACGAACTTGTAGCCGGAATCCGTTTCAACGTCCTCTTCCCTGAACGACTCGCTTCCGACCATTGCAAACGGAGCGCCACCGACGGTGCCGGTGATGTTCCACTCGTTATCCTCGCTCCAGGTGTATCCTGTATCTGACCAGGTATCTTCCACCTTCATGCTGAAACCGCCAGTCAGGCTGACCGTACCGAAGGCTTCGGTTTCAGTGGTGCAGTCCTGAATGTCAACGGTTTCGGACTCGGTATAGCTGTCCTCTGTCTCGGAAAACCTGGACGTGATGACAATCTGCCCGGAATCGCACTCGAAGACCTGAGTCTCCTCGTCGCCTGCA
>SLCE01000017.1 GCA_007125985.1 Ectothiorhodospiraceae bacterium
CGGGATTGTGTGGCGCCCCCGGTCACCGAGCAGGATATCGCCCGGTTCGTGCAAGAGCTGATCCGGGACCGGTTGGCGGAATCCGCCCGCCACAGCGCACGCCTGACTGCCGTGATCAACGCCAAGGGCGGCTCCGGCGCCAGCATGATTGCCGCCAATCTGGCGCATGTCCTGGCCGTCAATTCAGACCGGCGGGTGGCGCTGCTGGACCTGGACGTGCAATTCGGCTGCCTGCCGCTGTACTTCAATCTGACCCCGCGCAACGGTCTGGTGCGGGCGTTGGAAATGGCTGACACGCTGGATGCAATGGCTCTGGAGGGCTACATGCAGCCCCATGAAAGCGGCCTCGACCTGCTGGCATCCGAGCCAGGGGAATTGCTCAGCGTGACCGATGTGCCCGAATCCCGGGTGGAACTGCTGCTGCAGGCCATGAGCCAGGCCTATGACGACATTGTGGTGGACCTGCCGCGCTGGATCGGCGGCTCCACCGCCGTGGTGCTGGAGCATGCCGACCGCATTCTGCTGATCATCGAGCAGAGCGTGGCCCATATCCGCGACGCCAAACGGCTCATCCAGATTCTGCGCCAGGAGGTGCAGGTGGGCAGCGGCCGCATCACCGTGATCGTCAACCGCTTCGACAAGAGCAACCCCGTCAGTCTGCGTGACATCCAGGACGCTCTGCCGGAACTGGATATCCGCACGCTGCCCAACGATTTCCGGCGCGTGTCCCAGAGCATCAACGCCGGCACACCGCTCTACGAGTTCGCACGCAAGTCACCGGTGGCGAAAGGCCTGCTTCAGCTGTCGCGCAACCTGGATGCGGACCCGGCACAGCGGTCAGGGCACACCGGTTGGCGGTTATTCGGCTGGGGAACCCGGGCCTGAGGAGGGCAAACCATGGCATTCAGGGAACGTTTCGGCAACGGAGAGGCAGGAGGCCGCAGCGGCTGGGGACTGCGTGCCCAGCGCAGCAGCCTGGCAGGCCTCTCCACCGACGAACAGGACTGCAAGCAGCGCCTGTTCCAGCAGCTGGTGAAAATCCTGGATCTCTCGCTGCTGGCGGGCATGGACGACAAGGAAGCGCGGTTACAGATCCACCAGGTCTGCGAACGGTTGATGGCGGAGGAGGCGCTGCCGTTCAATGCCTCGGTGCGCCAGCGCATCATCACCGAGCTGCAGGACGAAGTGCTGGGCCTCGGCCCCCTGGAAGGGCTGCTGGCGGATAAGACCGTGGCCGACATCCTGGTCAACGGGCCCAACCAGGTCTACGTGGAACGTCAGGGCAAACTGGAAAAGACGCCCCTTCGTTTTGATAGCGAGCGGCACCTGCTCACCATCATCGACCGCATCGTCTCAAGCGTCGGGCGTCGGATTGACGAATCCTCGCCCATGGTGGATGCGCGCCTGCGCGACGGCTCCCGCGTGAATGCGATCATCCCGCCCCTGGCCGTCGACGGCCCCATGCTGTCCATCCGCCGTTTTGCCGTGGACCGGCTCACGGCGGAGAACCTGGTGCAACTGGGCACGCTGACCCCGACCGTGGCGCGACTGCTGGAAGTGGTGGTCAAGGCGCGCCTGAACGTCCTGGTCTCCGGCGGCACCGGCGCCGGCAAGACCACGATGCTGAACGTGCTGTCCGGCTTCATCCCGCACCGGGAACGCATCGTCACCATCGAGGACTCCGCCGAACTGCAGCTCCAGCAACCCCATGTGGTCCGGCTGGAGACGCGCCCACCCAACATCGAGGGCCGCGGTGAGGTCACGCAACGGGATCTGGTGCGCAACAGCCTGCGCATGCGGCCGGACCGCATCATCGTCGGCGAGGTCCGCGGCGGCGAGGCTCTGGACATGTTGCAGGCCATGAACACCGGCCACGACGGCTCGCTCACCACCATTCACGCCAACGCCCCACGGGATGCGCTGAGTCGGATCGAGAGCATGGTGGCCATGAGCGGCATCAATCTGCCCTCGCGGCAACTCCGGGCCCAGGTGGCCTCGGCCATAGACGTGGTGCTGCAGGTGGAACGGCACGAGGACGGCAAGCGGCGCCTGGTCAGCCTGCAGGAAATCAATGGCCTGGAGGGCGAGATCATTACCATGTCGGAAATCTTCGAGTTCGCCCGCAGCGGGGTGGACGAAGAAGGCAATGTGCTCGGGCGGTTCACCGCCACCGGCATCGTTCCCAAGTTCTATGACCACCTGAAACGCCGGGGCATGGATCCGGGTCTCGAGGTGTTCCAGCCGGGCGGAGGCGTCTGACCATGAACCTGTCCGACGAGGCACTGTTCATCATCATGGTGTTCGTGGCCGCGTTCCTGCTGATCCAGAGCTTCATGGTGCCGGTGTTCGGCGAGAATCGCCGCGCACGCAAGCGGCTGAAAAAACGGCTCCAATCCATGCACGGGCTGGATAGCGTCGGCGGGATCTCGCTGGTGCGCAGCAAATACCTGAAGGAGCTGTCCCCCGTGGAGCGCTGGCTCGAGGCATTGCCCGGCATGCAGCGGCTCGAGCGCCTGATCGAGCAGGCCGGCCTGGAGACGCCCGCCTACCGGGTCGTGCTGAAATGCCTGCTACTAGCCCTGGTGGCGGGGATGATCGGCCACTACCTGCTTCCTCACGGACTGCTGGTATTGGTGACGGCGCTGGCAGTGGGTCTCTACCCGATTCTGCGCCTGTCCATGTTCAAGGCGCAGCGCCTGAACCGCTTCGAGGAACAGCTGCCGGATGCGCTGATCATCATGGCGCGCGCGTTACGCGCCGGCCACCCCTTCGCCGACGCGCTGCGGCTGGTGGCTGACGAGATGCAGGACCCGATCAGTACGGAATTCCGCACCACCTTCATGGAGATCAACTACGGCGGCGAGGTCCGCCACGCACTAGCCGGCCTGTTGGATCGGGTGCAAAGCGTGACGGTCATGGTCTTCGTGACCTCGGTGCTGATCCAGAAGGATACCGGCGGCAATCTGGCGGAGCTGCTGGACAACCTGTCCAGCGTGGTGCGGGACCGTTTCCGCTTTCACCGCAAGCTGCGCACGCTGTCAGCCCAGGGGCGCATGGCGGCCTGGATCCTGTCCCTGATGCCGTTCTGTCTGGCGGCGGTGCTATCCGTCGTCAGCCCGAAATTCCTGCCCATGCTGACCCAGAACCCCACGGGACGCCAGCTGGTGATCATTGCCTTCATCCTGATGGTGATCGGCATTCTGTGGATGCGGCGCATCGTCCGCATCGACGTGTGAGGAGGCGGCTATGGAACTGCTCGACACCCTGAGTGGCTTGCTGAACGAACTGGGCAGCAATCCGGATGCGGCCCAGATGGGCTTCGCCGTGCTGCTGGGACTGGCGGCCTTCACGCTGATGGTGGCGCTGCTGCTGGTGGTGGTCGGTCTGGCTGACCCGGTGCGGCGCCGCCTGCAGCATCTGGAGACCGAGGGAGACGGTGCCGCGGCCGGTTCCCTGTGGCTGCGCTGGTTTGCGCCGGTGGGCGATTACCTGGTTCCCACGGAACGCGAGGCACGCAGCAAGGCAGCCCGCCGGCTGCGGCACGCCGGCATCCGCTCGCCCACGGCGCTTCGGGCCTTTTTCGGTGCCAGGCTCGCGCTGGCCGTGGTGCTGCCGGGCATCCTTCTGGCATTCCTCATTCCCATGTTCCGCCTGCCGCTGGCCCCCACGCTGCTGTTCGCCGTCTCCGCGGCGCTCGCCGGCTACCTGCTCCCCACCTTCTGGCTGGAGCGGGCCATCGCCCGACGCCAGCGCGCCCTTCGCCGGGGACTGCCGGACGCCCTCGACCTGCTGGTGGTCTGCAGCGAGGCCGGTCTTGGCCTGGGCCAGGGCATCCAGCGGGTGGCGCAGGATCTGGAAGTGAGCCATCCGGAACTGTCCGAGGAACTGCAGCTGTTCAACATGCAGACCCGGGCCGGCATGGATAACCGGGAGGCATTGCGTGACCTGGAGGACCGCACCGGCGTGGAGGACATCCGCGGGCTGGTGACCACCCTGCTGCAAAGCATGCGTTTCGGCACGAGCATTGCCGCGACCCTGCGCATCTTTGCCGTGGAGCTCCGGGACAAGCGGACCCAACAAGCCGAGGAACTCGCCGCCAAAGTGAGCACCAAGATGCTGTTCCCTCTGGTGTTCTGCGTGTTCCCCAGCTTTTTCGTGGTCGCCCTGGGGCCGCCGCTGCTGGGCGCCATGGAAGCCCTGCGGGGAATCTGAGACGGGCTGGAAACCTTAAGAAGCAAAAGCAGGGAGGGGAGCACCATGCGCGGACCATCCGGAACCACGGGCCTGTTAATTAGCCTCATGCTCAGCACACTGCTATGGGGCTGCGCCAGCAACCCCAACAACGGCGAAGCGGACCCCTACGGGCTGCTGTACGAGGGCGCCTCCACCGCCGCCTACGGCACGGCCTTCCCGGCGGACACGCCCGAAGAGGCCTATGCCAATGCGGAACTGGCGTCCCGTTCCGGTGATCTGGATCGTGCCCTGTTCGAATACATACGCGGACTGCGCCTGGAGGACGATGAACACCGCCGCGCCCACCCGCTCTATCGCATCGGCGAGATTCACCATGAACGCGGCAACCTGCGGCTGGCGGAAATGGCCTACCGATGGGCATTGGAGGCTGACCCGGAGCACGGGGCCGCCGGCACGGGGCTTGGCATCCTGCACCTGCAACGACGCCATTACTCCACCGCGGAAGCCCAGCTCGAGAGCGTCGCCCGGAGTGGTCATGGCAGCTGGCGCACGCATAATGCGCTGGGCATCCTCGCGGACCTGCAAGGCCGTTTTCCCCAGGCGGCACGCCACTACGAACGCGCCCTGGAGGCAAGCCCCGACAATCCCATCGCACTCAACAACCTGGGCTATTCCCTCTATCTGGCAGGCGACTGGGCTGGCGCAAAGCGTGCCTTGACGCAGGCGGTGCGGCTCTATCCGGATTACCAACTGGCCTGGCGCAACCTGGGCCTGGTCCATGCCCGGCAACGGGATTACGACGAAGCCCTGCAGGCGGTCGCCCGCAGTGGCAGTGAGGCGGAGGCCTATAACGACATCGGCTATGTGTCGATGCTGGAAGGGCGCTATGAAGAGGCCATGGAGTTTTTCATGGAGGCCCTGCGCCTGTCACCCAGCTATTACGTGACCGCCAGCGAAAACGCCCGCTACACCGAACGTCGGCTTCGGCGGGCCGCTGCGGCCGCAGACCCTGAGTAGACCACTCTGCGGAGAGCGACAGCCATGATCACCGGCAGGCGCCGGAGGCAGCGAGGCTCGGAACTGGTGGAGTTTGCCATCTCCGCCGTGCTCCTGTTCATCCTGCTGTTCGGCATTATCGAGTTCAGCGTCGCCTTGTTCGACAAGGCAACCATCACCAACGCGGCCCGGGAGGGCGCACGCACCGGCATCCTGTTCCGCCCAAGCCCTCGCAGCACACTGGCCGAGGACGACGCCATACGCCAGGCGGTGGAGCGGTATGCGGATGCCTATCTGATCTCCCTGGGCGGCGAGGCGCAGATGAGCATCGACATCGAGCGCGTACATCTCAGCGGCAACAGCGAGCTGACGGTGGGCGACGAGGTGATCGTCACGGTGACCTATCCCTACCGGTTCCTGATCGTGCCGGACCTGATCGGCAATATGGGCGGCACGCTGAATCTTTCCTCCACCTCGGTGATGCGGGCGGAATAGCCATGAACACGCAAACCTCCCCTGCTTTGAAAACGCCTGTAAACGGGCCGGCAGCGCGTCAGCGCGGCGTGACCCTGGTCCTGATGGCCATCTCACTTCTGGCCCTGTTGGGTTTTGCCGCCCTGTCCCTGGACGGCTCAAACCTGTACGTGGCCCGCAACGAGTTACAGAACGCGTCGGACGCGGGTGCCCTGGCCGGAGCCCGTGTGCTGTATGTGGACAGTGGAGCACGAGTCAACGAAGGCGCCAACAACGTGGCCCGCGATGCCGCCATGGCCAACAACAGCCAGGGTACGGCGGTCGAGGTCGCCGGCGTGCAGCGCGGTCACTGGAGTTTCACCACGCGCACCTTTACGCCCAACCCGTCGCTGGAACCGGTGGATCTGTTCAACCGCAGCACCCAGGATCTGGACCTGGACCCGAACTTCATCAACGCCATCGAGGTGGTGACCGAGCGGCGCGCCACCCCGGTGCAAGCCTTTTTCGGCGCCGTGCTGGGCTTTGCCGACTACGATGTCTCGGCACGCGCGGTGGCCTACATCGGCTTCGCCGGCAGCCTGCGCCCGGAGGACGCCGACCAGCCCATCGCCATCTGCCGTGACGCCATCACCAGCGGCGGCGATTACTCATGCAATGTGGGCCGGTTCATCGACAACAATTCCGAAACCGGGGGTTGGACCAACTTCCAGCACGATCAAAGCGGTGCCACCAACGCCAATGAACTGAGCCAGCTGGTATGCAGCGATGGCAATCCGGACGAGATCCGTTTCGGTGAGGATATCGCCACCAATAACGGCCAGGTCCAGTCCGCTTTTGCAGACCTTTACGCCTGCTGGGTGGAACAAACGGACAAGGAGCGGCTCTGGAACCTGACGGTGCCGGTCATCGACTGCTCCGGCGGCATTGCGCCCAGCAACCCGGTCGTGGGGGCGGTCAATCTCAACATTGTCTGGATCGTGGATCAGGACAATCGCATCGACGACCAGGCCCCCTGGACCATGGAACTGCCTCCGGAGGACACGCAGGCGCGGGCGATCGAGCAGCCGATCCCGTTGACGGGAGCGGGGACGGCGATCCTGGAGGTCGACGACGGGTTCCCCCTGGATGTCGCGGGGACCTGGACGATGGAGCTCGCCGGGGTGACCGAGGA
>SLCE01000168.1 GCA_007125985.1 Ectothiorhodospiraceae bacterium
CCGCCGGATCACACGCGCAGTCATCAAGGCATATCCAGGCGGCATCTTCGCGTCCGGGAAAAGTCCATGGCCCTACCCGCCCTCACGGAACGACTCAAAACCGCGCGTGGAAACGGGGTAGAACCCATTTAGTTCAACCGCGCCAACACGGGCAGCTTGTAGTGGAGGCGGAGCGGCAACGAAAAAGCCGTCCCAGTGCTTGGCCTGGTTAAGCTGCTTCGAAATCCAAGGGATGAATACCGTCCAGATTGACCGTACTACGGGCCACCCAGAGATCATAGATATCTTGCATCGCCAACCAGCTCTCGGGGGTACGCCCGAGAACCTTGGACAGCCTTAGAGACATTTCCGGACTAACGCCACTATCCCCCTTGAGCAGCCGAGACAAAGTGGAAGGTGAAACGCCCAGACTGGAAGCAAGTTGACGGGAACTGATACCGAAAGGCTCCAGGTACACCTCCCGAATGAACTCACCAGGATGCGGCGGATTATGCATAGTCATTAGTGATAATCCTCATAGTCAAGAATGTAGGCGTTGCCGTCCTGAAATTCGAACGTCATGCGCCAATTTCCGTTAACCGAAATCGACCACCGCCCTTTGCCTTTACCCTTCAATGAATGCAGCCGAAAACCTGGGATGTCCATGTCTTCTATTGAAATTGCGGTATCCAAGGCGGCAAGCTGCATGCGCAGCTTCCTGGAGTGGTCAGGCTGTATGCCAGCCGTGCTGCCGGTCGAGTAAAACCGTTTCAGTCCTTTGTGACGGAATGACTTAATCATGGGAGAATGATAGCTTGTTGCGCACCACGCAACAAGCGTGCGTGACAATGACGGACCTCAAGGGGAAAACTTGTTGGTCTTGTTCATGGCTCCATTCTCTCAACAGTTGGAGCCTCCGCGAAACACGGGGCGGTTCACTCGGACAGATGCCGGCAAACGCGGGGCGTTTACCGGCCTACCCGTGGGGTGAAGTTGAGGCTCGTGGTGGGATGCCGCGGGCACCTACGGAAGGGCACGGAATCAATTGACCTGCTTGTCCTTGCCCTCCCAGTACCTCTTGCGCAGATCCATTTTGCGGAGCTTACCGGCTCCGGTCATCGGAAACGGTTCCTCCCGAAACTCGACGCTGCGCGGGCATTTGTATCCGGCGATCAGCTCACGGCAGAAATCAATGATCTCCTTTTCCGTGACATGCTCACCGTCCTTAACACGTACGATGGCATGGACAGATTCACCCCATTCCACACTGGGTATCCCAACCACGGCCACTTCATTGACCTTCGGGTGCCTGGAAACCGCGCTCTCCACCTCGGCGGAGAACACATTCTCGCCACCGGAGATGATCATGTCCTTGACCCGGTCCACCACGAACAAGAAGCCGTCCTCATCCAGGTAGCCGGCGTCTCCGGTATAAACCCAGCCATCCTTGAGCGCCGCAGCGGTCTGCTCGGGCCTGTTCCAGTATCCCATCATCGCGTTCGGTCCGCGCACGACCACCTCACCGACCTCGCCGGGCGGCAACGCAGTCCCTTCCGCGTCCACCACCTTCAGGTCCACGATGTAGCATGGCTGCCCGGCGGAACGCAGCTTGCCGGCTTGCGGGCCGTCGAAGACGTGGTATTCAGGCCGCAACACCGTTGCCAGGGGTGCGAGTTCCGTCTGGCCATAGGCCTGATAGAAGTCCACATCCGGCAGCGCCTCCAACGCCTTTCGCAGCACCCCTTCGGGCATGGGCGATGCGCCATAGAAAATCTTGCTCAGAGAACTGCAGTCCCGACCATTCAGTGCACGACTATGAACAATCATCGAAATCATGGTCGGCACCAGGAGCACATCGGTCACCGCATGCCGCTCAATGGCTGCCGTCACTGCCCCGGGCTCAAATGCGGCAATGAACACATGCGTATTGCCGGCGATGGTGTTGGCCATTGATGCCATGCCGTCCGCCAGGTGGAACATGGGAGCCGCGTGCAGATACCGTGTTCCGCCCTGGGTCATATCCAGGCTGGCCATCGCAGCCAATGAGCTGGTGTACAGGTTCCGGTGGGAGATCATCACCCCTTTTGGGAAGCCCGTGGTACCCCCGGTGTAAAAGATACCGAACAGGTCCTCATAGCCACGCATCGCGTCATCCATCGGGGACGATGCCGCGATCATCTCTTCAAAACCCAGCATCCCGCTTGGCGTCTGGCCGTCGCCGATGTATATGCAGGTCTTGATCTGGTCCGTCTTCTCCCGGATCTCCTCAGCCGTCCCGAGGAAGGCATCATCAACCAGCAGCACCGTGCTTCCGGAGTCTTCCAGCGAGTAGACATTTTCCGCAACAGACCAGCGAATATTCAGGGGAACAACGACTCCACCCGCCCACGGAACCGCGAAAAAACATTCCAGGTAGTTATCGGAATTGAGCGCCAGGATGGCCACCCGGCCCCCTTCCTCCACGCCAACATCCCTCAGCGCTGCCGCCCGACAGGCGACCCGGTTGCGCATATCCTGGAACGTACGTTCACGCTCCCCGAAAACGGTTGCCACCTTGTTCGGCGTGATACTGGCCGCACGGCGAATCGGCTGTGTGCAATACACGATCCATCTCCTCCAAAAAACGCCTGCGGCGAACTGAGCCGCCGCAGGCGTCATCTTTTTCTTACAAGCCGTGGCTGCTCACATCCACCTTGGAAAACACTTCGTCCCAGTAGATCTGGGCAAGATCCACAGCGTTGTCCACGCCTTCCACCAGCTCGACCCAACGCTCCAGGAACTCACTGAACAGTTCGAGAAGCTCATCGCCCCGCTCCACGTTGTGCCGTTCCCCGTAATAATCCAGGGCCGTTTGCAGGTCCTTTTCGGTGAACTCCCGGGTCGCCTGGATCAACTCGTCGTCCGCGGAAACCACCTGATTACCGCGCGCACGGACCTCATCGAGCATTTCGTCCTCGATAGCCAGATAGCCAACCGTGTGTTCCGCGCTCATCACCGCTGCCGCGCGCAAGAATGCAGTGCGCTGGTCCTCGCTCAGTCCGCCCCAGACATCGCGATTGAGGCTGACGGAGACCACTGCGGAGTAGACGCCACCAGGCACATCCATGTTGACGTAAGTCGCCTGCTCCACGAGGCGGATGTTGCGCAGCTCGGGCGCAGACTGGATGGTGCAATCAATAACCCCTTGGCCCAGCGCTTCGTAGATCTCGTTGTAGGTCAAGGACAGCGACTGCGCGCCAAAATGGGCTGCCCAGCGCGACCAGTGAGAGCCGGCAACCCGTAGCCGCTTGCCGCGCACGTCAGCCACTGAGGTAATGGGCGTGGTGCAGAGCAGGCCGTAACGGGAACTGGCGGCCGCCCCGGTGAACACCTGATTCTGCGCGGCGTACTCATCGTTGCACTCCGGGCAATGGAGGAACAGCAACTCGTTCTTGGCCCCCACATAGGCCATGGCCTCCACCCAGCTGTCCAGATCCTCGATCAGGTTCAGCTGCATGGACGTGTCGTTGATGAGGTTGGTGTGTGGGTACTCGCCCGGGAAGTACGCGGTCAGCAGGTAGCCCGCATCGGCGATGCCGTCCCGGACGCCAGCCGATGTCTCGGCCGCGTTCAGCAACGACAACGGGAAAAGGCGCGCCGTCACCTCACCGCCGGAGTACTCCTCAAGCGCCTCGGCGAACACCTCCGCCGCACGCACCGTGTCCGAGCTCGGCGGTATGCCCAACGCATAGTTGATGTTAGTCGCGGAAGCCGTGCTGGCCCACAGGGCCCCGCCAAAGACGCCCGCTGCCGCCAGGGCAGCGACATTCCGAAAAATCTTCATGGTCTTCTCCTCAAGGTTTTGTTTTCTCATGGCAACATGCCGCTGCCATGTATTTTGGGAATCCGCCTTCGCACAAGCCCGGGCACATTCCGTGCCTCGTAGGCGAGCGCGGCGTACTGCAGTGTCACTTACTGGAATATGCTCCCCTCCTTGTACTCGCCGTTCATTTCAAGGTCTGCGCCCTGTTATGCCACACGTATCGCGTTCACCCCCTGTCCCGCCGTGGACCACTGACTGCCTCAGACCTGGCGGTCACTCTTGTCCCAGAAACGGTCCCGTATCCGTCGCTTGAGCACTTTCCCAACCGGGCTCCGCGGCAGGCTGTCCCAGACGTCCAGCGACTTGGGTGTTTTCACGCCGCCAAGCCGTTTACGGCAATGGGCGATGATGTCCTCGGGCTCCACGGTACTTCCCGGCTTGAGCTCCACAATGGCCTTGATGGCTTCACCCCATTTTTCATCAGGTACACCAATCACGGCGCAGTCCTGAACAGCCTGATGGGCGAGAAGCACCTCCTCCACTTCCGTGGAGTAGACGTTGAACCCGCCGGTGATGATCATGTCCTTCTTGCGATCAACGATGAAAACGTAGTCATTCTCATCCTTGTATCCAAGGTCGCCGGTGTGGTGCCAGCCACACGCCGAAACTGCGGCGGTTGCCTCCGGGTTATTGTAATACCCCGGAAATACAAGATTCCCCCGGGCCACGATCTCCCCCACCTCACCGGGCCCGAGGAGCTGCCCCTCATCATTCATGATCTCCACCTGACTGAACATGGTGGGCCGGCCGCAACTGCGCAGCAGATGTACCTGATCCGGATTCTCAACCGCGCGTTGGTGATCCTCACGGGAGAGGAAGGTGAGGAAGAAGGGCGCCTCCGCCTGGCCGAATGCCTGACAGACAACCGGGCCAAACGCCGCATGCGCTTCCTTGAGCTTCTCCGAGGAGACAGGCGCAGCGGAAATCAGCAGGAATTGCAGCGATCGCGTGTCGTAGCGCTGAAGCTCGGGGCTTGCCAGCAGCATGTAAAGCAGGGTTGGCGGCAAGTACAGATGGGTGACCCGGTGACGTTCGATCGCCTCCAGTATGCCAACCGGATCCGCCTGACTGAGGATAATATTGGACGGCCCCCGCGGCATGAGCATCAGTGAAAGCACCCCGGCCGCATGGGTCATCGGTGCCACACACAAGTGGACCGGGTTTTCCGCCGGGGGGATGGACGTCCAGAAATTCGCAATAAGCGTTTCCCAGACCTGGTTGGTCCACACAGCCCCCTTGCTCCGGCCCGTGGTCCCGCCGGTGGCAAGAATGGCGCACGGGCGGTCAGGGTCCGCCGGCAGTTCCTCCAGCTCACCATGGTTGGCGGATATCAGCGCCTCAAGAGAAGGCCCCAGCTCACCGCCTTTGTCCAGGCAGGCAAAGCCTTTCAAATGCGGCACTGCCTGGCGAATTTCCTTGACCTTGTCTTCAAAGGAACTGTGATAGAAAATGAACTCGACGTCTGCCGTCTCAACAAAAGCGATATTATCCTCAACGGAATTTCTCGCGTTCAACGGCACCCAGATCAGACCGGCGCGAAACACCCCCAGCATGGCAAAAAACGCCCTCGCATCATTGGGGCTGTACACGGCGATTTTCGCCGCTTCGCTTACATCCAGTGACTGAATGGCGGCAGCCAGTTTTCGACTAACGCCCTCCGCGTCGGCATAGGTGAAAACATCACCATCCGGCTGCACGAACGCCGCTCTTTCCGGATACCGTTTCGCAGCCCTGTCAAAAAAATCGATCAGCTGCATGTGTCGCCTTCTCCTCGCAAAGATCCATCGTTCTTATTCTTCAAGTGGTCAATCGGTACTTAAATTCACCGACCGGCGGATCAATAACGTCACGCATTCACCGCCTTCGAAATGAATCGGAACGACTAGATCATCATGCCCCCGCCAACGACAATCGTTTGGCCTGAAATATAATTGGATTCCGGTGTGCAGAAGAGATAGACGGCATTGGCCGCTTCCTCGGGCGTGCCGGCGCGCCCCAGGGGAATTGCTGCCTCGAAACCGGCCAGCACCTTTTTTGGAACGCCAACAGCAATGTCTTTGCCTTCCACGCTGATGAACTTCTTCTCGTCGGTCCCCTCGGTGAGGCGTGTGGCGATCATGCCGAAGGCGATACAGTTGACGTTCACGCGATAACGCCCCCACTCCTTGGCCAGGGTCTTCGTCAGGCCGTGAACAGCGGACTTGGCAGACGCGTAATTGACCTGGCCGGGGTTGCCACCAACGCCGGCGACGGACGAGATATTCACCACCTTGCGGAAGACCTCCCGCCCCGACTCCGCTTCCGCCTTGGCAGCCGGGATGATGAACCTGGAGGCCGCACGGAGAATACGGAAAGGCGCCCTGACATGCACATCGTAGATCGCGTCAAACTGCTCATCGGTCATCTTGCCGATCATGGCATCCCAGGTGTAACCGGCATTGTTGATAATGATGTCGACCCCGCCGAACGCATCCACGCCCGTTTGCATGAAGCGCTCTGCAAAGTCATCCGCCGTGACACTGCCGGCGTGGGCAACCGCCCGCCCTCCCGCGGATACGATCTCACCCACCACCTGGTTCGCGGGTTCTGAGTCCAGATCGTTAACCACCACGTTCGCGCCCTCGGCGGCGAGTTTCAGAGCGAGCGCGCGTCCGATCCCTCGGCCCGATCCCGTGATGTACGCCGTCTTGCCTTTGAGCCTGGGCATGACTGTCATTTCCGCCTCAACCCGCGGTATACAGCGTCACCACACAGGCACCGCCCAGGCCAAGATTATGCTGCAGCGCCGTGCGCGCCCCCGGCACCTGCCGCTTGTCCGCGCTACCGCGCAACTGGTTGGTCAGCTCATAGCACTGCGCCAGACCCGTGGCGCCCAGTGGATGCCCCTTGGACAAAAGCCCGCCGGAGGGATTGGTCACCACCTTGCCGCCAAAGGTGTTGTC
>SLCE01000149.1 GCA_007125985.1 Ectothiorhodospiraceae bacterium
GTGATCACCAGGTACTCCCGGGCGCTGGCGCGCATGACAGAGGCCGGTTCCTGGAACCGGACCTCCATGTCCTGCGCCGGCAGGGGCAGCCCGACGGCCTGCAGGGTGTCCGCCGCGCCTGCACCGAGGACGTGCCACAGAGGGAGCGTGGGCTGTTCCAGAGCGACGATGGCATCAGACATGGGCAAGCTCCTGCTCCTCGGCCACGCGCTGGCGCGCGCCGTCCGGATCGTAAAAGGGCGTATCGGCGCGCTCCGCAACAACGTCAGCGCCGCCGTCAACACGGATGTGCAGGGCATCGCCGGCCTCGGCCAGCGCCGCATCGATCATCGCCAGGCCGACCACACAACCCAGGGTTTCGCTGTCACCCACGCTGGTGACCCGCCCGGCGATCTCACCGTTGGCGATGACCAGATGGCACTCGCGGATGGCACTGCCCTCGGCCTGCGGTACACGGAAACCCACCAGACGCCGCTGCACATCGCCCTTGAGGCGCTCCAGGCTGGGGCGGCCGATGAAATAGGGTTTCTTCAGATGTACGGACCAGGACATGCCGGCTTCGAAGGGGTTGGTGAGACCATCCGTGTCCTGGCCGACGATCACATGCCCTTTCTCCAACCGCAGCTGGCGCTGGGCCTCGACGCCGAATGGGCGCAGCCCCAGCGGTTTGCCGGCCTTGCACAGACGGCGCCAGACCGTCTCAGCGGCAGGTGCCGGCAGGTGGATTTCATACCCGAGCTCACCCACAAAGCCCACCCGCAACAGGCGGACCGGATAACCACAGACCTTGCCCTCCCGCACCCCCAGGTAGGGGAAGGCCGCATCGTCCAGGTCGATATCGGTGAATGGCTCCAGCACGCTACGGCTCAGCGGGCCGGCAATGTTCATGGCTGCCCATTGGCCGGTGCGGTTGACAACCTGTGCGTCCAGGCCCCATTCCAGAATGCAGCGTCCCAGCTCACGGGCCGTGGTATCCGCATGGCTGGTGGTGGCGCTCAGGTAGTAGTGGTCATCCGCCAGGCGCGCAGCGACGCCGTCGTCCACGATCACGCCGCTGTCGTCCACCATCAGGGCGTAGCGGGTCATGCCCACCGCCAGGTTGCGCATGCGCATGGTGTACGCGGCTTCCACCAGGGTGCCGGCATCCGGGCCTATGATCTCGAGCTTGCCCAGGGTGGACACATCGACCAGACCGACGGCCTGGCGCACGGCGCGCACCTCGGCGGCAATGGCGGCATCGCGCTGGCCGGGCTCGCCGTAGTACTCCGGGCGCAGCCAGGCGCCCGCGCTCATGAACTGGGCACCGGCCTCCAGATGCAGCCCGTGCAGCGGGGTCAGACGCTCCGGCCGGAAACGCCGCCCGGCCAGGTCGCCCATGGGGACGGAGTGGTAGAACGGCCGCGCCGTGGTGGAACCGGTCTCGTCAATCCCCTGGCCCAGCAGACGCGCCAGGATGCGGATGCCGTTCATATTGGCGTGCTTGCCCTGGCTCGGGCCCATGCCGATGGTGGAGAATCGCTTCAACAGCTCGATGTTGTCGAAGCCCTCGGCTGCGGCCTGCTTGAGGTCCTTGAGCTGCAGATCCTCATCGAAATCCACGAAATTGCGGCCCTTCGGGTGTTCCACGATGGGCCACGGGCTGGAATGGGGAAGGCGGTCGCGATGCCCCTCGCTGCGTCCGGCCAGTTCACCACGACAGTGGTCTGCCGCCGCCGCACCGGCGTCCCGGGCATCAGCCAGCTGGGCACTCAGCGCGAAAGCACCGTTGACCTGGCCTGCGGCGAACACACCTGGCGGCAGAGAATCCGGGACCAGTTGGTGCAGGTGGTCGTCGTAGCGGAAACTGCCGCCGGCCTGGTACAGGAGATGTCCTGCCGGGGCCCAGCCCACACTCATCAACACCCCGTCACAGGCGATTTCCCGTGCATGCTGCAGGTCGCACCGGCCATCCTCCACCGGGGCAACGGTGACCGCGGTCACCTGGTCGCTTCCCTGCGCCTCGTAGATGGCGTGTCGGCCGAGAACCGGGACCCCTCTGTCCGTCAGCGCGCTGACCATTTCGCCCGACGGCTGCGGGGTTTCAATGTCAATCACGGCGGCAACCTCGATGCCCACCGCAAGCAGATCCAGTGCGGCGCGATAGCCCTCCGCATTGGCAGTCAGAACCACCGCCCGCCGGCACGGCGCCACGGCATAGCGGTGAATCAGCCGCTGGGCGCCCGTGGCCAGCATCACGCCGGGAAGGTCGTTGTTGCGAAAAACAGCCGGTTGTTCCAGCAACCCGGTGGCTGCAACCAGTGCCCGCGCCCGGACCTTGACGATGCCCTCCGGCGTGGAGACCGGCACCCAGAAATCCTCGTACACACCGGCGGCGACAGCGCTGCTAAGCACGCCTATGCGCGGATGCGCGGCGACGTCCTGCTTCAGCTGGGTCCGGATGTCCTCCACCCGCGGGTCATTCACCCACTGGTAATCCAGGCTTCCGCCCAGATGGGGCTGCTCGTCCACCAGCAACACATCGGCACCGGCGTCGGCCGCAGACAGGGCGGCCTGCATGCCGGCCGGTCCGCCGCCCACCACAAGCACATCACAGAAGGCGTAGCGCTTGGGGCGTCGCCGTGCACTCCAATCCAGGTCAACGCGGCCCAACCCGGCCTTGCGGCGGATCAGACGCTCCCAGAACGGAAACAGGGCCCGTGGCCGGTGGAAGGCCCGGTAGTAGAAGCCCACGGGCAGAAAGCGGCCCAGGCGGTCGATGATGCTGTCCCGATCCCTTGTCAGTGAACCGTTCACGTTCACCGGGGTCAGGGAAAGCCCGTCGGTGACGGGCGTCACATCGCCACGCAGCTGCGGTTCCATATCGGAATCGAACAGCGCGTTCACATCATGATTCGCCAGACTCAGGACGCCCCGGGGCCGGTGGTACTTGAAGCTGCGGCCCAGCGTGGTCACCCCCTGCGCCAGCAGAGCGGCGCTGACAGTGTCGCCCTGGTAAGAGGTGTACGACCGGCCTTCCAGGGTAAAGCGCAGCGTCTGCTCGCGGTCGATCCACTCCAGTGGCTGCCTAGAGAGTCGGTACGGCATGGACCACCTCCCCTATCGGCACGACGCGCTGCACCGCGTTGCGCAGTGTGTCGCGCTCCAGCACGAACCAGCGGCCGCTGGGCCTGTGGTACCACCATTCCCGGAGCACGCCGGGCGCACCGCTGCGGTTGAAAACGTGGTCGGTCCAGGCCGAGCTGTTCCCATCCGCATCCAGCGGCGGCCGGCGCACCTCACCCCCGTAAACAAACTCGCTGAGGGGTCTGGCGCCGATGACGGGGCATTCGATCAGTTTCATGGTCACCTCAATGGCCGACGGAGGCGGCGGCCTTTTCGCCCACCAGCCGGTAGTCATGGAACCGGGACAGGTTGAACGGCAGGATCAGGTCGTGGTCCTGGCCATTGGCCACTGTCGATGCCATGGTCTTGCCGGATATGGGCGTCGCCTTGAACCCCCAGGTGCCCCAGCCCGCATCCAGGTAGAAGCCCTCCACCGGCGTGGAGCCCATGATCGGCGCGAAATCCGGGGTGAGATCGCTCATGCCGGCCCACTGCCGCATCACCCGCAGCCGGCTGGTGAACGGGAACAGATCCAGCAGCCGGTCCGCCAGGCCCTCCACGAAGTCGAAGGTGGAACGGGTGGAATGCAGAACCGCGGGGTCCACCGACGCGCCCATCACCAACTCACCGCGGGAGGACTGACTGACGTAAACGTGCAGGCTGCCGGAGACGATGATGGTGTCCATGAAGGGCTTCACCGGCTCGGTGACACAGGCCTGCAGGGGGTAGATTTCCAGCGGTGTGCGCAGGCCGACCATGTCGGTGACGCGGGGCGTGAAGCCGGCCACCATGGACACCACGGCGCCGCATTCGATGTCACCCCGGTTGGTGCTCACGCCGCGGACCCGGCCGCCCTCCACGCGAACACCGGTGACCTCGGTCTGTTGGTGAATCTCCACACCGCGCTGATACGCACCACGTCCGTAGCCCCAGGCGACGGCATCATGCCGTGCCACCGCCCCCGGCGCGTGGTACAGGGCACCCATGACCGCATCGTTGCCGGCGCAGTCCAGGTCCATGTACGGCACATCGCGGGCAATCGCCTCCCGGTCCACCAGCGCGCTGTCGATGCCGTAGTGTTTGTTCACCTCGGCCCGCCAGCGCATGGTGCGCATGGCGCTGTCGGTGTGTGCCAGGGTGTAGTGCCCGCGGGTGGAGTAGAAGATATTGAGATCGAAGTCCTGGGACAGATCCTCGAACAGTTTCAGGCTGGCGTCGTAGAACTTCACGCCCTCGGGCGTCAGGTAGTTGGAGCGGATGATCGTGGTATTCCTGCCGGTGTTGCCACCGCCCAGGTAACCACGCTCCAGCACCGCCACATTCGTGATGCCGTGCTCCTTCGCCAGGTAGTAGGCGCAGGCGAGTCCATGGCCGCCGCCGCCGATGATTACCACGTCATAGCGCGGCTTCAGCGACTCGGTCTGCGGGAAGAAGCGTGGCGGCGCGGGCTGTTTGCTGAGGCCGGCTTTCAATAGACGCCAGGGCATCGCGCTCTCCTAGGCGAAGACAATGGTCTTGTTGGCATGCACCATCACCCGGTCCTCCAGGTGGTAGCGCAGACCCCGGGCCAGCACGGTCTTCTCCACGTCCCGGCCGAGCCGGACCATGTCGGACGCGCTGTTGTGATGATTTACGCGGATGACGTCCTGCTCGATGATGGGGCCAGCGTCCAGCTCACTGGTGACGTAGTGGCAGGTGGCGCCGATCAGCTTCACGCCGCGCGCCGAGGCCTGGTGATACGGACGGGCCCCGACGAAGGACGGCAGAAAGCTGTGATGGATGTTGATGATGCGCGCCGGATAGGCGTCACACAGATCCGGTGGAAGGATCTGCATGTACCGGGCCAACACCACAGCGTCGGCCGCATGTTCGGCAACCGTCTCCCGCACCCGCTGGAATGCCTCGCTCTTGTCCTCCCTCGGCACCGGGATGTGGATGTACTTGATGCCGTGCCACTCGACGAAGTCACGCAGATCATCGTGATTCGAGATCACGCAGGGGATCACGAAGGGCAGGTCACCGCTACGCCAGCGGTAGAGCAGATCGGACAGGCAATGCGCTTCCTTGCTGGCCATCAGAATGACCCGCTTCGGCGCCTCGGAATCGGCGATATGCCAGCTCATACCGAAGCGCTCCGCGATGGGCGCGAAGGCACGACGGAGGTCCTCCAATCCGAAGGGCAGGCTCCCGGCATCCACCTCGTAACGCATGAAGAACCAGCCGCTGCCGGCATCGGCGAACTGGCTCGCCTCGGTGATCCATCCACCGAACTCGGCGATCAGCGTGCTGACACTGGATACAATGCCAACCTGGTCGGGGCAGGAAATCACCAGGCGATAGGTCCGTTGCATCGGGCACTCCAAAGTTTCTTGAAGGTAAACTTTATTGCGCCAAAGGAATGCAAGCAGCCTGCCAACAACAGCACGTTCTTGCGGATTTTTTTTATCTTTTTGATTTAAAAAACATTATTAGAATTTCCGGACAAACAAACGAATCCAGGCCAAGAGCCGGCAACAAACGGCACGCACGATTTCGGGGCGTAAGGCGCCCTGTTCCGGGCATGCACGCCCGCCCATGGTGCAAGGCGGGGCAGCACAGAAGGATGCGCCCAAAAGACAGGTGAAGTCGGGCAGAATAGGTGGGGACAAACAGGCGCCCAACCGCGCCCGAGGGACAACGAGGAAGCCGTCATGAGTACGGAGTCAGACTACATTCCGAAGACCCTGACCACCCGGCTAACCAGCGACGACCGCAAGATGGGCCTGGAGCGTTACATCGGCAGCGTACTGCGCCAGGCCCGCAACGCCCAGTCACTGACGATTGCGGACGTCGCGGAACTGGCGGACCTCAGCCGCGGCATGGTGAGCAAGATCGAGAACGGTCAGGTGGCCACCAGCCTGGACTCCCTGGCGCGGCTTACGGCAGCGCTGGGGCTGACGCTGTCCCAGCTGTTCCGGGACTACGATTCCCCCGAGGGCACGGCACAGCTGGTGCGGGCAGGGGAGGGGCTGGAGGTGGTGCGTCGGGGCACCCGCAGCGGCCACACCTACCATCTGCTAGCCTACAACCGCGGCCACCAGAAGAATTTCGAACCGTTCCTGATCTCCATGGACGATGAAAGCGAGGCCTTTCCCACGTTCCAGCATGACGGCATGCAGTTCATTCACATCCTGGAAGGGCGCATCGATTACCGGCACGGTTCCCACGTCTATTCACTGGCCCCCGGCGACTCCTTCACCTTCGATGCCAGCGTGCCCCACGGGCCTGAGCGCCTGGTGCAGGTGCCGATCCGCTTCATCGCCGTCACGGTGTTCGATACCGTCTGACCGGTCGCTCCATCAGAACCGGTAGAGTGCGAACCTCCACCAGTCCCTGGTCCGCGCAGCCGCTGACAGGCCTTCGCATTTGACTCCCGAGGAAAAAGCGCTATCGGGCGCTTTGGCATACATAAATTCAGGCCTCCCTGAATCAGGAGCGCGTAGCGGACATGAATAGCGGCAACGCCCACACACGCGCTGGGGCCGGGCCGGACGTCAACCATGGTAGCGCGCTGCCGACTTGCCGCAGCCGGGGCATTGATCGAAAATTGACTGGCTGAATGCGTGGAAAGCCAGTGATGAAGAGGATAGACACTGTCAGGCTTGACCGAATCACCGCCGA
>SLCE01000153.1 GCA_007125985.1 Ectothiorhodospiraceae bacterium
AACAATATAGTCGAACACCTGGTGGACCTGATGCGAGGCGATAAGCCAGCTTCGATCCGTGATGAAGACGAAGGCGGAGTGGATAACAACCCCCAGCGCCATCAACGTTGCCCGAAGCAGGTCAAGCTGAGTCAGCCGGTCAGCATCGTTCCGGACATCCATCGTGTAACTCATGCCAGTCGGTCCACGAAAGCCGGTGCGTCAACCAAATGTGTCCACCCGGCCAAGCTAATCTGAAAACAGGGCGGCAATGGGCGCATCCATGGCCGCGGCAGCCAGCACCTCCGCGTTACCAGTGCAATCCTGCTCCCCTTGGCAGCGCAGACTCAGCGTCACCAGCGCCCCATCACGCCGCCCACTCAACGCTTGCCGCAGCATCGCCCCCTTGACCGCCAGCCCACCGCTCGGCACCCATTCGCCGGCGACGAAATACGTCATCGCCACCACGCGCCGCTCGCGTAGATAGCGGTGGGACAGCTCCAGGATGGTCCACCCTTCCGCCTCAGCGGGATTCACCTGCTGGCGCTCGATACGCCATTCACCGGGGTCAATGACACGGTTGCCGAACTGCACCAGTTCATGATCCTGCCCCTGGTTGGCGTAATACCAGATACCGAGGTCGAGCCGCGGCATTTTGTCGTCAGGATGCCGGTAGACCTCGCGAACAACCTGATCGGTGCGACGCATGTCCGGGTTCCACAGGGCGTCAAAAACACCGATTGTCCGCTGGAAGCCATTGATCTCCTCGGGCGCCTCGATCATCCGTGGCTCACCCTGCGCCTGGATCGCGCCGAGCACCAGCGCCGGCATTACCGTAACGATAACCGCTGCACATGCAGCACCGGCGATCTTGCCCACCGAATAGTGCCGCGCCGAATGCACGATCACCGAATCGGTAGTCGCCGGAACTCGATTCGCCAACCGATTGGCGATATAGAAAAACGGGAGCAAGGCCAGCGCGAAGACCACCCACCCGAACAATTCATGCTGCGCCACCAGCGGGCTTTGCATTTCGGTTTCATAGCCGGCCAGGATGATGATGAAGATCCGCACCCAGTTGACCATGAGCGCCAGCACGATCGCGAAAGCGTGAAGCATGAGCCACTCCCGCAGGCGGGAGAAGTTCAATGCACTGAACAGCGTCGATAGCGTTAACGCCACAACCAGGTAGCGCAGCCCGGAGCAGCCGTCGGCGATTTCGAAGGTGCCGACATCCAGCAAGTAGATGAAAACGCCTTCGACGTGAAAATGAATGCCCATCAGGCCCAGCAAGGAGTCATTGACCACCACTGCCGCATTGACCAAGGGCCGGGTGAGGTAGTCCCAGATGGGGATTGCGTAATACAGGAAACCGATTGGCACAGCGAGGCGTGCCGCGGCAGGCCAGCCGAGCACGGCCAGACAGATGGCCCACCAGAGGAATACGGCGCCGAGTTGCTGCAGGATGAGAATATTGATCACATCCGCCAGGGCGATGGCCACGGCGGTTACCGCTGCCAACCCCATACCGACAAGGCTGGGCTGCAGCGAAAACCGGTGCCGCCGCAACACACGGTAAATCAGGAACAGGCTGGCGGCGAAAACGAACAACCCATGGGAGTAGGCGGCATCGAATTGCAGCCAACGCCGCAGCAGCCGTTCCAGCGCCGGCAGATGCAGCCCCACAACAAGAGAAAATGCACCCAGGATGGCGACGACATCCCAGCGCAGCGCCTTCCCTGCTCCGGTGCGATCAAGCATAACGACAGGCCACCCTGATCAGCATCTAGAACACGCGCGTAATCTGCGCACTCACCGCGTTCTCCACGTATTCATCCTCGGCCCGGTGAGAGCTTCTGGATTGCCGGCGCACGGTCAGGCCTGCCTGCATCTGGGGGCTGAGCAGGTGTGCAAGGCTGAGACGAAAACCCCGAATTGTATCCTTCCGACCATCACGAAACTCCAACTGCTCCCAACTGGCCCTGGGAATCACGGCCGTGCGTGGCAACCACTGCCAACGTAGCGATGCGGCGACGCCGATCCGCTCTTCGTCTTCTTCTGTCACCAGGTACTCGCGCTCTTCGTAAAACCCTGAAATCCGCAGCGTTGAGCGGCCAGTGGCGAAATTACTTGTGGCAGTGGTACGACGACTGAGGAAAATCTCGTTCTCCGCCACGACAATATCCGGCAGTTCCAGCGGATCTCCGGTGACCGGGTCTTCGATGACGCGCGGCAGCCCCAGGTCTTCCGGTGACAACACCGTGAAACGGTCCGATACCTGCTGTGTTTCCCGGTAGCTGAGACTACCCACATGCCGGGATGTGCGACGGCTGATGGCGGCAAAATAGGTGTCGCCGAAGAAGCGGCGCCCGTAACGGCCCTCGATGCTGGTGCGGTCATCGGCCCAGCGTGCGCCGGCCTCCCAGTAATCGCTGCCGAAGCGATCCCGGGTGCCGTCGATGCGATTCTCGGTTTCCGCCCCGACGCGCCCCAGTACAGTCAGCCGGCCAATCACGCGATAGCCGAGTTGCAGGAAAGCGTCATCGAAATACTCCGCCCGGTCCACGTTGCTTCGGTTCACGCGCTCGCTGCGCACACTGGCCTGCCAGGTCAATGGGTCGGAGCCGGCCGGGCTGGTCACCTGCGCGCTGCCGGTATGGCGCTCCAGGTTGGCCACATCTTCCTGGTAATTGGTGCGGTTGTAGGTGTAGCGCACCACTGAGGTGCCTACCCGGCCAAGGTCCTGCACTACGTAGGGGCTGGCGCGTAGCGTGATGGCGTCCGTGCGGTTGTCGGTGTCGAGAATGTTATCGTCGGAAAAGGCGCCGCGGCTGCTGATCTGGCGCTGGTCATACGTGGCACCGAAATCCAGGAACACGCGGTCGGAAACCAGCACGGCACTGTTGTCCGAGTTCAGGCGGTGGAAGACGTCGTCACGGTCCGAGTCGCGCTGGTAGCGGGTGATTTCCGCCTGATAGTCGAGTTGGGTGCGCAGACGCGGGCTGGACCGGCATAGGCTCATGGCGGGGATGAGTTGGGTAACCCAGTCCGAGTCACGCTGCCCGAAACTTTTGGGTTGCAGGTTGACGTTGTCGGAATAGGTCTGCCGTAGCGTCAATGACGGAGCGAAAAGGAAGGGTCTCCCCTGCCTGTTTTCAACGTAGAGTTCGCCGAGCCCGCTGTCCTGATCGCCGCCACCGGGCAACGGAAGACGGCAGCCAGCCAGGGTATTGGGTCTGTCCGGGCCAGTGGCCCGGGGAGCGCCCGTTGCCTGCTGTGCCGTCACCTCGCCCGTCAACATCAGTGAGAGAACAACAACACCCATCACACCACTCGCGGTCTGCAGCACGCGTGGTCGTTGGCCGGACACGGGGCGGGACTGGACCAGCCGCCGATTCGTTACCCTCTGCATGCCGGCCATCGTCACCTCCTGTGGCAGTCCGCCTAACGCTCGGACGTCTCTCCGTAAGCGTGGTAGTAGTCACCGTACTCATCACCGCCGATGCCGCCCATGGTCTGGTTCAGCACCATATTGATGGCCTTGCTGGGGTCGAGTTGATCCACGGCCTCAACCACCTGGTGGCGCAATGTGGACCCGGCCTTCACCACCACAACGATCTGCCCAACATTTGAAGACAACGTGAGCGCTGCCGGGCTGGCCAGCAGCGGTGGCGAATCGAACAAAATGATGTGATGCCGATTCCTGTCGGCCAAGGAGGAGACCACGCGCTCCATACGCCCGCTGGAGAGCAACTCCTCGCTTAGGGAGTGTGGTCGGCCGGCAGGCAGCAGGCTTAGCGACTCCACGCTCGTGGGCAACACCGCATCCACGGCTGCCAGGCTTTCATCCGCCAACAGATCCAGCAGGCCCAGTGCGTCCCGCACCCCCAGTAACCCACTGGCATTTGCCCGGGCAACATCCCCGTCCACCAGCGTGACTGAATAATCCGGATCCTGCGCGATGCTCAGCGCCAGATTCAACGAGGTGAACGTCTTGCCCTCACCAGGAATCGCGCTGGTGATCATGATCAGATTGCCGCGATCGACGGACAGGCCTTTGCGGCCGGTCGCGTTCGCCAAAAGCGGCCGCTTGATCCGGCGATACTGGTCTCTCAGGCCTGGCTGCATCGCATCTGGCGGATAAATGCCCCGATCACGCAGCCGGCGAAAATCGATCTGTAGCGGCCTTGCGGTACGGGAAACCGGGGTTGCATCCCGACCCGGCTCCGGCGGCGGCGCAGGCGCACGACCCGGTCGATCCGCCCGCGGAGGCCCTGCCCCGGTTTCCGGCTTGCGGCCGAGGCGCTCCATGGCTTTCTCAATCGTGCTCAAAACGGCAGCCTCCGCATGGCGAGTTGCGCGTACTCGGCACCCAGGTCAGCGTAAAGGGAGCCGGCCAGGATTGCCGCCACCAGCACCAGAACCGCCGTTCCGAACACGGCAACGGCACCGAACTTGAGGCCACGCTGAGTGCGCGACATCACCAGGCTCACAGAGCCAAGAACCGGTCGGCCGGTGACTTCCGCCAGCAGGCGGCGGCTCTGGAACACCGGGCGTATCTGGTGGATGAAGAAGGCGAAGCCACCACCGATGCCGAGACTGACAGGCAGTAGCACCATGAGATAGAGGTCACGCGGCGGCCCCGACGGTTCCTCCGGGGTAATCGGCGGGTCGAGCAGGCGGAACTGGAGTTGCGTGCCGCTTTCGTCCGCCTGGGTCGACATCTGCGCGGTGCTCAGCCTCCCGAGCAGTGTCTGGTAACGTTCGCGGGTGACGTTGTAATCCCGGGTAAGGTCGGCTAGCTGGGTTTCCACGCGGGTGATGTCGTCCACCTGCTCGAGCAGATTACGGATACGGCGCTCCTGATCCTGAACACGGGTCTCCAGCGCTGCAATCTCCGAATTCTGCTCATTCAGGCGAATCTGCAGTTCCTGGTAGATGGGGTTGTTGCTAAGCTGCTCACGCTCGACGGGGACCGGCTCGTTGGCCACCGCCTCCCGCTCCTGCTCCTGGCGTTCGATCTGGGCACGCATGGCAACCACGTCCGGGTGAGCATCAGTATAGCGCAGCAACAGGTCATCCAGCCGCTCACGGCTCTGTCGAATCTGTTCATCCAGCGTCGCTACTCTCGGGTTGGCCACTTCGCGCGTCTGCTGGCCGGATTCCATTTGCGTGATTTCCTGACGCAGTGCATTGCGGCGATTCTCCACTGTCCGCAGTTCCTCCTGAAGCTCCTCCAGGGTTTCTTCCGCCCCACGCAGACGCTGGTAGTAATCACGCCCGCCCTGATCCGGCAGCAGCCCGACATTCTCGCGCTTGAAGTTGGCAAGGCGCTGCTCGGCAGTACGCAGACGATCCTCGTATTCGGACACCTGCCGCTCCAGGAAGCCAGTGGCCAGGGCCGAGTCCGCGCGCGTCATCCCGTGTGCCTGCTCCATCAGGATATCCAGCACCGACTGCACAATCTGCCGTGACGTTTCCGGCGTACCGGATGCATGGGAGATGCGGTACACATTGCCCCGCGCGCCGCTGATATTGATGCTGCGAGCCAGACCGTCCAGCACCCGTTGTTCGTCCGCGGTCGTGCTGGCCCGCAACATCATGTCACTCTCGTGGGCGATGCGCTCCAGGTTGTCACGGTTGAGCAGGGTGTTGGTCAGCGCCTGAACCCGAGCCCCCATATTGGGTGCCACCGCCAGCCCATCGAGCAGCGGGCCCAACATGGAATCCGTATCGACCTGCACCCGCGCCTGCACCTGGTATTCATCCGGCATGGTGAGAACCGCGTATGCCCCGGCTATCGCAACCAGCCAGGCAACGACCAGGGCGTACCAGCGGAACCGCCAGGTGCCCCGCAGTTCCCCAAGAATAAAACTGAACAACTCATGCATGGGGTCAGCCTCTTAGAAAAAGGCTTCGGGAATCACGATCACGTCACCGGGTCGCAACGTGTGATTCTGGCGCATGTCGCCGTCATTCAATAAGTCATTCAGACGCAGCCGGTAGGTACGCGAATCGTCACCGGAACCCCGCACCAGCCGCGCCCGGTTGCCAGAGGCAAACTGGGTCAAACCACCAACCTGAATCACTGCGTCAAGCACCGTCATCCCCTCTCGGAAAGGAATCGCCTGCGGCTGCACCGCCTGGCCGATAATTCTTACCTGGTCAGCATAGGCACCCACGAACCCCTTCACCATGACAGTGACGTTCGGGTCGCGAATGAACTGGGCTAATTCCGTTTCCAGGTCTCCCGCAAGGGCGCTGGGTGTTTTTCCAGCGGCACGCACGTCCTGGACCATGGGCACAGAAATGCGCCCGTCCGGACGCACCGGCAGAGCGACCGACAAGTCGGGATGGTTGCGTACGTAAATCTGTAACTGGTCTCCGGCACCGATCACATATTCTCCCGAACCCGAAGCTTCGCGTGACTCAAGCTCAGACATATTACGAGGGCCGGATGAGCAGGCAGCCAAGGAAAGCGCTGCCAGGAAAACTAAAAAAAGGCTAATTATCTGCTTCAAAACCATCCTGCCCTTCTCCTTAGACATGCCCATAGTCGCTCGGGCCATCCTTCATCGCACCCTGCAGTCCTCATTTGGACCAGAAAAACGCAGCGCCGTTCTGTAGCGCCGTCATTACCCTTGAGTCTGTCGCATGTGGCCTAGGAATACCAGTAACATTTTTATCGAAAATCCATAGACTTAGCGACTGTAAAGAATCACGACAGCACGCTGGTGAGGATAATTTATGCCACCC
>SLCE01000126.1 GCA_007125985.1 Ectothiorhodospiraceae bacterium
AGGCCGGCGTACCCGTGGACATTGTCGGGGGTACCAGTATCGGCGCCGTGATGGCCGCCCTCATGGCCTTCGATATCGGCGTCGAGGAGCAGGCGGCCCGGGCCGCCTCCCTGCTGCGCGACACCATGGACTGGACGCTGCCCCTGGTCAGCCTGGTGAAAGGAGGACGCATGGCAGCCCTGGCTGAGCAGGCAACGGACGGACGCGATATCGAGGATATGTGGCTGCCCTGGTTCGCGGTATCCGCCAATCTGACCCGGTCGCGGGTCGCCATCCACCGGCGCGGTTCCATCACCCGGGCCCTGCGGGCCAGCGTCGCCATTCCGGGTATTGTTCCACCGGTGGTCTACGACGATGACCTGCATGTGGACGGCGGTGTGCTGGACAACCTGCCGGTGGAGCCTATGCGGCGAATCAATCCCCACGGACCCCTGATTGCCGTGGATGTGGCGCTGAACGAGGGTTCAAGAGCCAGCGAGGACTACGGGCTGTCCGTGTCCGGCTGGAGCCTCTTGGCGCAACGGCTGTTACCCGGTTCGACGCCGCCGAAGGTGCCGGGCATCGCATCAACACTGGTCCAGTCCATGATCGCCGGCTCAAGCCATACCCGGGATGCAGTGGTCGCCCGGGGCCTGGCCGATCTGTACCTGGATTTGCGGCTGCCGCAGTGCGGGATGCTGGAATTCGGCGCTCCTGAACGGATCATCGCCGCCGGCTACGAGGCGGCCGCACCACGGATCAGACAATGGGCAACCACGCTGCCCCCCGCCTTGCGCGGCCGGTGATGTTCGCGGTGACGGTCAGCGCATGCATTCCGCAAACAGATTGATGCCCTCATTCTCGAAGCGGATGGCTGTGCAGGGCCGCCCGAACGCAGAGCGCTCGAACAGCCGGTTCATCTCCTCTTCGGTGCGGTGGACCAGCTGCCAGTCAAGCACGTGCTCCATCAGCCCGCGCGTGGGGTTGGCCGGATGGATGTTACCCAGCATGACCCGCCCGCCAGGCCGCAGCATGGAATGAATCAGGTCCAGCAGCCGCACCACCAGCTCGTCGCCGAAATAGTCGATTAACCCGATGCTGTAGATGAAGTCCTGATCCCGGATCGGGGTGGTGGTTTTTCCCAAAGCAAGCCGAATCAGATTCTCGCTGATCAGCGACATCTGACGTTCCAAACCCGCTGTTCTGGCCTGATCTGACACGTAGGCCAAGGCCTGCAGGTCGATATCGATCAGATTGGCATGCAGATCATCCGGGCGCTCCAGTTGCGTGGAATAAATGTCGAACAGCTCCCGTGCCGGCCCACAGGCCAGGCTGGTGATCCTGGCCGTGGGGCCCTCCCGGGTTTCGACGGCCTTGCCGATCTCCTCGGCGAGCAGATCACGGCGATTTCGTACCGCCCGGGCCGCCGTGGTCTCGAGAAAGCACCGGTCGATCAGGCGCCCCAGCGCGCCGGTCCCCTCGGGGCGATTACGGTAGATCAGTTCAATGGTCCAGAAATCGCCAGCATAGCCCCGGGGTTTGCTGTAAAAGCGTTCTGCGGTCTCCGCCAGTAGGATGTACGGCAGCAGTTCCTGCTGCACCCGCAGGCCCATCTCGTCCCTGAGGCGATCATTCACCACCTCTTCGGACAACACCTGATGGAGTAGGGGGCAGAACTGCAGGAACCCCTCGACGATTTCGCTACTCATGGAAGCGGGAACGTCGCCGCTCTCGGCTGCCGCCCTGTTGGCCTCGAGCATCTGCTGTTTGAACGCCTGCAAGGGCGTATTCAGGCGCTGCCAGACATCAGGCTGATCCCCGCCGGCCGCGATCGGCTGTTCCGAAACCGCCTCCAATCGGCGGTTCGCAGCTCGCAGCCGCCCGGCCAGCAACCGGGCAAAGGTCTCGTAAAGGCGGGCGGCGAAGCCGGGGTTCTCCCCCGCCCGGTCCCGTAGGGCGGCGTGCGGGATGGCCAGGGCGATGCTGTTCTCCAGGGCCCGCACGGATTCCGTCGGCATGGTGCCTTCCAGGAACGACATTTCGCCGGCCAGATCGCCGGGGCCGAGCATTGCCAGCCGCTCGCCGTCCCCATCGGCGAACACTCCGAACACGCCCTGGACGATCACGTACAGGGTATCCAGCGGCTGTTCCTTCTCGATCAGATTGTCGCCCTGGGAAATGCTGTGCTCGGCGGCTGTGGCCAGCATCCAATCCGCATCGGCATGATCAAACTGCTCCAGCAATGCGATTCCCTGTTTCATGACCCCCTCCGGTGACGCACGTCCGCCAATTTCTGACAAGCTTAGTCAAGCCCGTTTCGAATTCAGCGCCCTTGACCCGGAATAGAGGCCGCGGAACACTGCCTCCAGGTGCGCCGAATGGCGGGAAAAACCAGCAGGCAAAGAGGTGTAGCTTGAGCTATCAGGGACGGTTACAGCAGCTGAATCAGGCGTTCACCGGTGGCCGGGGGCAGACGGTACGCCTGAAGAAGCGGACGACATCGAACCTGTTTCGCTATCAGGGCCGGCAGTCGCCTGCCGAACGGCGGATTTCGCTGTCCGAGTTCAACCATGTTCTGGATCTGCGTGAGGAATCGCAGACGCTGGAAGTGGAAGGCCTTGCCACCTTTGGGCAGATCGTGGCCGCCACGCTGCCCCGGGGCTTTGTACCCACCGTGACGCCGGAACTGCGGCACATCACGGTGGGCGGAGCAACGGTGGGAATCGGCATTGAATCGTCCTGCCACCGCCATGGATTCGTCCATGACGGCCTGGTCGAGGCCGACGTGCTGCTGGCCGACGGCCGCGTGGTGACCTGCACCCCGGAGAATGCGCACGCTGACCTGTTTCATGCCCTGCCGAATTCCTACGGCACGTTGGGTTACATCCTGCGGGCCGTCATCCGGCTGGTTCCCGCGCGCCCCTACGTGCACATCCGGCACCAGCGGTTTCACGCTGTCCGGGATTACCTGGAAGCCATGGAGGAAGCGGTCCGCCAGGGGGCGGATGACTTCATCGAGGGGCTCGTCTTCGCGCGGGACGAACTCTACCTTACCCGGGCCAACTTCACCGATCAGGCCACCGAGCTGGGCGACATCTACCGAGAGATCTACTACCAGAGCGTTCGACGCAAAAAAACGATGGTGCTGCCCACCCAGCAGTACCTGTTCCGGTATGACCCGGACTGGTTCTGGAACATCCCGGATACCGGCGTCTATCGTCTGTTCCGCCGGCTGGCGCCGCGGCAGATGCGCAGCTCAGCCTTTTACAACCGCTTCACCGCCCTGAGGAGCAAAGCGCGGGAGTTGCTGCGCATCAACCCGGATATGCGCACGGAAAAGCTGATTCAGGACTGGGAAGTTCCATGGGATGCGGCGGAAGCGTTGCTCAACTTCGCCTTGGACCGGGTCGATCTGGCAGGACAGCCGTGGGCCGCGGTTCCCATCGTGCCCAGGGGGCGGGCAACGCTCTACCCACTGCAGCAGGACGCCCTGTACTTCAACCTGGGAAGCTATTGCCTGATACCCAGGGCCAAGGGCAAGGAAGCGGATTATCACACACGGATCATGGATGACGAATGCATGCGTCTGGGCGGAATAAAGATGCTCTATTCATCCAGCTTTTTCGACCGGGCGACGTTCAGTCGCGTCTATAACGGCACCGCTTATGATGCACTAAAAGCGAAATACGATCCGGATGCGGTTTTCCCGACGCTATTCGAGAAAGCCACCGGGCTGCGGTAGCGTCGGTGCCGAAACGCATCGGCCCTGCCTTGACCGTCACACTGGCGGCGCGAATACTTTCAACAGGATGCAGGATCCTGCGGCCTTGGCTCCGGATCTGGGCAAGGCGGCGTAATGGCCAACCCGTAACAGGTTTCCGAATTCGCATGACAAACGACATCCGCCACCAGACCCGTAATTCGACGAATCCGCTGTCCGTCCCCGGAGAAGCACGCGCACAACGCGGCGGCTCCACCGGGGCGGAGCGATGGCTAATGGAAAAGCTCCATGCGCTCTGCGGCCGCCCACCCGTGGAGATCCGGCTCTGGGACGGCGCGTCCGTCGGCCCGTCCACTGAGAAGGGGGCGATCGAGATTCGCGACCGATCAGCCTTGTTCCGCTTGCTGCGGCAACCGGAAGTGGCCTTCGGTGACCTCTACAGCAGCGGCCGGCTCACCGTGCATGGCGACCTGACCCAGGTGCTTTATCTGTTGATGGACGCCATGGGCCGCCGTGCCGGGGACACGCCCAGGCTGCTGCGGTGGCTGTGGAAAGACCGGGGCCCCAGAGGCAGCAACGAGGCGGCCGCGCGCGGCAACATCCAACATCACTACGACCTGGGCAACGACTTCTACAGCCTGTGGCTGGACCGCGCGGCCATGCAGTACACCTGCGCGTACTTCGAATCCCCCGACCACACCCTGGAGCAGGCCCAGCTTGCCAAGCTGGAGCACGTGTGCCGCAAACTGCGGCTGGAGCCGGGGCAGACCGTCATTGAGGCCGGCTGTGGCTGGGGCGGCCTGGCCCGGTACATGGCCAGGCAGTACGGGGTGCGGGTACGCGCGTACAACATTTCCCGGGAACAGCTCGCCTTTGCACGGGAAAAAGCGCAGGAGGAGGGGCTGCAGGACCGCGTGGAGTACATCGAGGACGATTACCGCAACATCAGCGGGCGCTGCGACCGGTTCGTCTCAGTGGGCATGCTTGAACACGTGGGGCCGCGGAACTACAGGGCCCTGGCGCAGGTGATGCGGCGCAGCCTGCATCCCGAGGGGCTGGGGTTGATACACACCATCGGCCGGAACAGGCCGGCGCCGCTGAACGGCTGGACCCAGAAGCGCATTTTCCCCGGCGCTTATGTGCCCAGCGTCGCGGAGCTGATGCAGCTGTTCGAGGAAGGCCCCTTCTCGGTACTGGATGTGGAGAATCTCAGGCTGCACTACGCGCGGACGCTGGACCACTGGTTGGCCAGGTTCCGTGCCCATCGCACCGAGGTCGTACACCGCTACGACGAGGCCTTTGCCCGTGCCTGGGAACTGTACCTGGCGGCATCGAGCGCCACATTCCGCAGCAGCGGGCTGCAGCTGTTTCAGGTCGTATTCGCCCCGGCAGGCAACAACACCCTGCCGAATGACCGGCGCGATCTGTACTGCCAACCCGCGGCCCCGAAGGACGCCTGATTCCCGGCCAGCCCCTCGACTGGTGGCTGACTCCGGTCAATGCGGTGCACAGGCCGCGCCTGCAAGCTTCTCCCTCCACCACTCCGGGACGGAGAGATCCATGGGTAAGTGTCTACGCCATGTTGCTTGCGGTTTCATTGCGGCGCTGCTGATGGTGGCGGCGCCAGGTTATTCCACACTGGCCGGTGCCGACGACACGGCAGCGCGCCCGGATATTCGCACCGAGGCCGGTCAGCGGGAAATTCTGGAGCGGATCCGGCAAAGCCCGTTTCCGGAGCCCATCGTGCTGCAGTCGGCGGAGGAAGCGGACACCATCCACGGGGATATCCATGGCATCGTGCAGGAACCGCTGGAACGGCTCGCCGTTTATCTGAAACAGACCAAGTACTGGTGCCGGATTCTGTTCCTGCACCACAACGTCAAGACCTGTCTGCACGCCGGCAATGCCGGGGAGGGCGAGATTGGCCTCTTTCTGGGACGCCGGTACTACCAGGAACCGGATGAGGTGGACCTTGTGCGCTTCCGTCTTGAAGTGATCCAGGACGATGAAAACCTCATTGCGGCGGATATGCGTACCGATCGGGGTGTCCTTGGTGCGCAGGATATCCGTATTCGGATTCAGGCTGTCCCTTTGGACGATGAACATAGCCTGGCACACATGCGCTATTCCATCGGTCTAGGCAGGTTCGCGCGTACCTCCCTCCGGGTGTATCTGCGCACCATCGGCCGGGACCGGATCGGGTTCACCGTTATCGGCACCGATCAGGCAGGCGACCCGATTCACGTGGGCGGCCTGCGCGGCGTGATCGAGCGGAACACCGTCCGGTTCTATCTGGCCATGCAGGCCTTTACCGAGTATCCCGAAGCCGACGAGCTCAAGGCGAGGCTGGAACGGTGGTTCGAGCTTACCGACCAGCACCCGGAGCAACTGCGGGAACTGGACCGGGAAACCTATCTTGACCAGAAGCGGCGAGAGCACGAGAACCAGACAGCACGACAGGAAACGCTGCTACCCGGTGAACGCTTACGGCTCCCCCTGGCGCCGCCGGACCCCTTACTGCCCTAGCACACCTCATCCCTGGCTCCCAGGGCAGCGACCCGGAGAGGCGGTCCCGGCTTCTGGAACTGGCCGAGGCGGGCAGTGGCTTCTGTTCCGCCGGCTGGCGCCGCGGCAGAAGTGCGGCTCGGCCTTCTACAACCGCTTCACCGCCCTCAGAACCGAATCCAACAGCATGCAGAGGCGCCTCATGCGCCCAGCAACTCCATGCTGGTGAAGGCCAGCGCCCAGCCGAGCACCGCGCCGCACACAACATCGGTGGGGTAGTGCAGGCCGAGCACCACGCGGGAGGCCGCAACCAGCAGGGCGAACGGCACCAGAATCCAGGCCAGTTCCGGGAAGTAGTGGACCGCGATCAGCGTGAATGCCACGGCGTGCAGGGTGTGGCCGGAGGGGAAGCTGTA
>SLCE01000062.1 GCA_007125985.1 Ectothiorhodospiraceae bacterium
AGACCGGTGAGATCCTGATCAACGGTCCACAGGTGTTCCAGGGGTACTGGAATCGCCCGGAGGATACGGAGGCGGGTTTCATTGAACTGGACGGCAAGCGCTTTTTCCGAACCGGCGATCTGGGTTATTACGACGAGGACGGGTATTTCTTCCTCGTGGACCGGGTCAAACGCATGATCAATGCTTCCGGCTTCAAGGTGTGGCCGACAGAGGTCGAATCGCTGATGTACGCCCACCCGGGAATCCAGGAGGTGTGCATTATCGCGAGTCCGGATGAGCGCCGCGGTGAAACCGTGAAGGCGTTGGTTGTGCCGCGCCCGGAGATGCGTGATCAGTTGACCGCGGATGCTATTATTGCCTGGTGTCGTGACAATATGGCGGCCTACAAATGCCCGCGGCTGGTTGAACTGGTGGATGCCCTGCCAAAATCCCCGACTGGCAAACTGCAATGGCGGCTGCTGCAGGAGCAGGAACGGGAGCGGCAAACCGCTTGAGGGTGACGGACTGGGTGTCGCATGATTTGGATCAAGCCCGGTCGGTGCGGCATGCACTATGGTTTACCGAATTACTGATTTTTCAGCCACCGAACTCTGGAGAAGATGATGACCGATTTGCCTGAGGTTCTACTGGTGCCGGTTGACGGTTCCCGCAATTCGAATGCTGCGGCTGCGTATGCGGCACGTATGGCTGAGCGACTGGGGGCGAAGGTCCAACTGCTGTATGCGTTCCCGGAAACCCCGCTGGACATGTTCGGTGTTCCCAGCGAGAGCCCGAACCGCCAGGATCTTCAGTACTTCTCCCCGGAGGCTTTTGAGAAGCTGCGAAATGAGTCCGCCGATGCAGCATTCAAGGCTGCCATCGACACCATCGGGGAAACGTCTGCCAATGTGGATAAGAAAGTGATCTCCGGTGAGCCGGGCGAGGCGATTCTGTCGCACGCCAAGAGCACACAGGGCGCCATGATCATCATGGGGCGCCGCGGTCTGTCCCACTTCAAGGAAATCCTGATGGGCAGTACCACGCAGCGCGTGTTGCATCATGCCAAGTGCCCGGTGCTGGTGGTGCGCTAAGGCGCTTCCCAGTAAAAATCGCGCATGGACGGGCTCACCCGGCTTCCGGGTGAGCCCGTTCGCATTTCAGGACTTGCCTGCGGTAAACCCGCCGTCCACCAGCAGGTCCGTGCCGGTGACGAAACTGGCTTCGTCAGAGAGCAGGAACAGGGCGCCATTGGCGACTTCCTCCGGCTGGCCCAGGCGGCCCACGGGATGCAGACTCGTGAGGAAGTCCAGCACTTCCTTTTCCAACTGGTCCAGCAGCGGTGTGGCAATGTAGCCGGGGGACAGGCTGTTCACCCGGATGCCCTGGGCGGCTCCTTCCAGCGCCAGCGTGCGGGTCAGATTGAGCACCCCGCCCTTGGCCGCCGTGTAGGCTGCCGTCTGAGTCTGACCCACATGGCCCAGTATCGACGCACAATTGACGATGCTGCCGCCCTTGGCCGCCATGTGTCGCATGGATGCCCGGGCAACGCGGAAAACACCGTTCAGGTTGATGTCGATGACCTGCAGCCATTCCTCGTCGGTGTAATCCACTGCCATGGCCTGATGGCCAATGCCGGCATTGTTGAATACGCCGTCCACGCCGCAAAAATCAACGGCCTGCCGGAGCAGCGCATCCACTGACTCTGTACTTGTCACGTCCGTTTTCACGAAACGGCAGTGTTCCTCGCCCAGTTCCGCCGCCATGGCCTGCCCGAGCTTCTCGTTCATGTCGGCAATGACGACCTTCGCGCCCCGGCGCACGGCTTCCTTAGCGGTAGCCGCGCCAATGCCGCTGGCGCCGCCAGTGATGATGATGCCCTTGTTTTGCAGTCGCATGGTTGGTTGGTACTCCCTGTCGTTGTTTGCTGCGCGAGCGGCAATGCGTCCTCCACTCGGGAGAACAGCACTATCATGCGGCCGGTGTGCCTGGCAAAGCATGATCTGTATCAAGTTGCTGATGACTTGCATGCAGCGGGTGGCCGGGGCATGTTGTGTTGTGGTTATTGGATGGCGGGCAACGGCTGTTCCGGAATCGGGGGCATGGATGGGGCAAGGGCAACAATTCCTCAGGGTCGCCCGTCGCACGGCGCTGGCCTATGCGTTGGTGGCCGGCGCATGGATTCTGTTCAGCGATGGCGCACTGCTCCTCCTTGGCCTGGAGGCCACCGCCCTGGCGACCATTAGCAAGTTCAAGGGCCTTGCCTTTGTGCTGTTTACCGCCACGCTTCTGTATATCGCGCTGTCCAGGCAATTACGTCAGCTGATGCAGGCCCATGAGGCACTCGCAGCTGCGGAAGCCCGCTATCGTGACCTAGTGGATTCCCTGCCCTACGGAATACTGGAGTTCGATGGGAATGGCCGTATCCGATTTGCCAACCAGGCGGCCACGCATGTGCTGGGCCGTTCCGCGGAGCGTCTGAACGGCCGCCGCCTGACCTGTCTGGCTGACCCCAGCTCCGACAGTGTCCGACTCACATCAGCACAAGCACGCACCGGCTCCGGAACTGCCGCCGCGATCAGCAGCGGGGAAATGCAGCTGCTACGTGGCGACGGGGAAAGTGTGCGCATTCATCTGGACTGGATCCCGCATCGCACGGACGGTGGGGGCGAAGGCCATCTGGGCGTGCTCACCGATGTCACCGATCTCCGCCGGCATGAAGCCGCGCGTCAACGGCTGTCCGCTGTGGTGGAGGCAACCCCGGACCTGGTGCTGATGCTCGATCTTGGAGGCCGGTTGCTGGATACGAATAGTGCCGGGCGCGTCCGTCTTGGCCTGCCCTCAGATGTACGTTTCGAAACCTCGACCATGGCGCGTGTCATGCCGGCCTGGGCCTGGCGGCGGCTCAAGGAGGAGGCATTTCCGGCGGCCTCCTCTTCGGGCTCCTGGAGCGGCGAGAATGCCTTTCTGGATGCGGATGGAAGGGAGTTTCCGGTTTCCCAGGTGATGATCGCACACAGGGACAAGGCGGGCCGCATCGGGTATTTCTCCACCATCGTTCGCGATATCAGCGATCAGAAGCGTGCCGCTCAGGCTCTGCGCAACTCGCGGGAGCAGTACCGTAGCCTGGTGGAGAACGCCAATGAGGGGTTGGTGGTGGCGCAGCATGGTGCTGTGCGTTATGCCAACCCGCGGATGCTGCAGCTGCAGGGGTATTCACTGCAAGAATATCTGACTCGCCCATGGCTGGAGTTCGTGTGCCCGGATGACCGTGACGCGGTTCTGGACTGGTATCGGCGCCAGGCGAACGGTGATGTGGTTGCCATGCCCTACAGTTTCCGTCTGGTGCACAAGGACGGCGGCAAGCGCTGGGTTGAGGCCAGTACGGCCTCGATATTGTGGGAAGGTGAGCGGGCGACGCTGACATTTTTCACCGATGTCACGGAGCAGGTGGAAGCGCAGTTCCGGCTGGACTATCTGGCGGACTATGACGAGTTGACGGGGTTGCCGAACCGGCGGTTGTTCCTCGGACGCCTGGCTCATCAACTCAACAGTGCCCGGCGGACAGGGGAGTTGATCGCGGTCCTTTATCTGGACTTGAACCGCATGCGTCTGATCAATGACAGCCATGGGCATGAGGTCGGTGATCGCCTGATCCAGGCCGTTGCAGAGCGCCTGAGTCGTGTCCAGTCTGAGCGCAAACTCATGGCCCGGATATCCAGCGACGAGTTCGCTCTGGTCTTGCGGGAGTCCGATGGAAGCTCCGCCACCCTTCAAGAGAAAATCGGTCGTGTGCTCGAGGCGGTGGGACATCCGATCGAGGTGGACGGTCAGGAGTTGTTCATCTCGGCCAGCGCCGGTGTCAGCGTTTTCCCCGCTGACGGCGATGACGCCTCCGACTTGCTGCGCAACGCTGCAAGCGCGCTGGAACTTGCACGACGGCTGGGCCCGGGATCCTATCAGTTCTACTCCGAGCGGCTGGACCGTAAGGCGGCGGAACGTCTGCGCCTGGAGTCGGACCTGCGGCATGCCCTCGAACGGGACGAGTTCGAACTCTACTATCAGCCGCAGGCCGATATGCGGAGCGGGTCGATTGTCGGAGCAGAGGCGTTGTTGCGTTGGAATCGCGGCGGCGAGGCGGTTTTACCCGGTGCGTTCATCTCCGTGCTGGAGGAGATGAATTTCATCTGGGAGGTCGGTGCCTGGGTGCTGGAAACGGCATGCAGACAGCTGCAGCGCTGGGATCAGGAGGGCAGGGGCGATTTACGCTTGTCGGTGAACCTCTCCGCCCGACAGGTGAATGATCCGCGGCTGCCGGATACGGTCGCCCAAATCCTGCGTGAAACCCATGCTGACGCCAAGCGCATCGAACTGGAGATCACCGAGAGTTCGCTGGTGAGTGATCCTGCCAGCGCGGCGGAAACACTGGAGCACCTCTGTGCCCTGGGGTTCTCCATCGCCATTGATGATTTCGGTACCGGCTACTCCTCGCTGGCGTATTTCCGTCGTTTTCCCGTTACCGTGCTTAAGATCGACAAATCCTTCGTGGCGGGAATTGGCGAGGATGACAGCAGCGCCGAAATTGCCCGGGCGATCTGCGCCATGGGTCACAGTCTAGGCGCAGAGGTCGTTGCGGAAGGTGTGGAAACGCCTGCCCAGCTGGATGTGCTCCGCAGCTATGATTGCGACCGCGTCCAGGGGTACCTGTTGGCGCCCGCGTTGCCCATCGTCGAGTTCGAACGCTGGATAGATGACGGCATATGCCTGCCGACCGCGACGCCTTCCCCCAGCAGTTCCGCGGCCCGCTGAGGTAGGTATGTCCGCGTGCCATTGCACCAGGCACCGACTTGGTTTAACCTCGTGGCCCTCGCTGACGGAGCGCTGTTGGCGGGCCAGAAAAACGGAGAGGTGTCCGAGCGGTCGAAGGAGCACGCCTGGAAAGTGTGTGTACCCCGAAAGGGTACCGAGGGTTCGAATCCCTCCCTCTCCGCCATTTTCCCTTGCGAACCTGTGTTCGCCGCCGGAGCGGGGGGCCCGTTGAGGTGTTCTCCGGTCCGAGCCCGGCCAATCTGGCCGCGATCAATGGCGGCGGTGCCGGTCCTCCCGCGACGATAAGCTGTGAACCCGGTCAGGCCCGGAAGGGAGCAGCCGCAGCAGTGGACTCGGGCGCCGGGATGTGGCTGGTATCCGCCGCCTCCATTTTATATCCCCCGATAATGTCCCACCGTGTTGCCGTCATTCTTTGCGTGCCGCCCACGCTCGAAAGGGTGTCTGCGGGTGCTACAATGCCCGCTTGGCCAGAAGATGACGGAAGGCGCTATTACCCATGAGCTACCAGGTGCTGGCTCGCAAATACCGCCCGCGCAGCTTTGCCGAGATGGTGGGGCAGGAGCATGTGCTGAAGGCGCTGATCAACGGTCTCGATAATGACCGCCTGCATCATGCCTACCTGTTCACGGGCACCCGTGGTGTGGGTAAAACCACCGTTGCCCGGGTGCTGGCCCGTTGCCTGAATTGTGAAACCGGCATTTCCAGCCAGCCCTGCGGCACCTGCAGCGCCTGCCAGGAAATCGAGCAGGGGCGGTTTGTCGACCTCATTGAGGTGGATGCGGCTTCCCGCACCAAGGTGGAGGATACACGGGAGTTGCTGGACAACGTCCAGTATGCCCCCACTCGGGCCCGCTTCAAGATTTACCTGGTGGACGAAGTCCACATGCTCTCCAAGCACAGCTTCAACGCGCTGCTGAAAACCCTGGAAGAGCCGCCCCCGCATGTGAAGTTCCTGTTCGCCACCACGGATCCGCAGAACCTGCCGGTGACCATCCTCTCGCGGTGCCTGCAGTTCAATCTCAAGCGCCTGCCCGGGGAACTCATTGCATCGCACCTGGAACAGGTGCTCCAGCAGGAACAGATCGACGCCGAGCCCCGGGCACTACAGCGCCTGGCCCGGGCGGCGGACGGCAGCATGCGTGATGCGCTCAGTCTCACCGACCAGGCGATTGCCTTCGGCGCCGGTGCTCTGCGGGACACCGATGTGCGTTCCATGCTGGGCAGTATTGAGGATGACGGTGTCTATCGTCTGCTGGAGGCGCTGGCCGATCAGGATCCACCAACCCTGATGCAGGCGGTGGAGGAGATTGCCCAGCGTTCCCCGGATTTCTCCGAGATCTTGGCCAGTCTGTTGACTACCCTGCATGAGCTCAGCCTGATCCAACTGGTTCCGGACGCGCTGGACCCGATGCATCCGGAGCGTGAGCGGCTGGAAACCCTGGCCGGACGCCTGTCGCCGGAGGATGTCCAGCTCTATTACCAGGTGGCCCTGCATGGCCGACGGGATCTACCGCTGGCGCCGGTTCCGCGCATGGGGTTCGAAATGGCCTTGCTGCGCATGCTGGCGTTCCGTCCCGTGGGCAGCGGTGATGCTGGATCAGGTGGATCCCGCCCACAGCCGGCGGTCGCGCCGGAAACCACGGCAGCGCCCCGGCAAACGGCGGCACCCGCCCGGCAGTCGTCCAACTCCCAGCCGCGCCCGGCGCCGACCGGGAACGCCGAGCGGATGGAAGCGCTGCGGGCCGCGGCGACCGGGCCC
>SLCE01000131.1 GCA_007125985.1 Ectothiorhodospiraceae bacterium
AGGGCGATTTCGGTATCCAGGGAGAAGCTGAATGGCACAGCCGGATTGCTGTCGCCACCCTGGCCGACATCCTGGATATTCTTGCGCGCGGCGATCTCAAGTCTGAACTGATCAAGGAGCTGGAACGCGTCACCGGCACCCTGTTACCGCTGATGGACAAGCCCGGTGTGGACACGGACCGTCTGGAGTACGTCATTCATCAGTGCGAGGATTTGCTGGACCGGCTGCGCAGCCATCCCGGCCAGCTCGGCATCGCGCTGCGGCGGGATGAATTCCTGGCGGGGGTCATGCAGCGCAGCGGCATTGCCGGGGGCACCTGCGCCTTTGACCTGCCTGCATACCATTTCTGGCTGCAGCGCAGCGCCGATCACCGCCGGCAGGACCTGGAGGACTGGTACGCGCACCTGGATTCCGTGCGCCACGCCGTGCGCCTCATCCTGCAGTTAATCCGTGACAGCGCCATGCCACACAGCCTGACCGCGCATGACGGCATTTTTCAGCGCAATCTGGAGCGGGGCAACAGCTACCAGCTGGTCACCGTCGAGCTGCCGTCGGACAGCCCCTGGTTTGCCGAGATCAGCGGCAGCAAGCATTTCATCACCATCCGCTTCATGGAGCAGGGAAGCAGTATGGAGCGGCCCGCACAGACGCCTCGCGACGTCGATTTCGTTCTGCGCTGCTGCGCCCTGTAACACCATGACCCAGACGATCCACTGCCCCACCTGCCGTGCCGCCGTCGCCTGGAGCCCCGAGTCCCGCTGGCGTCCGTTCTGCAGCGAACGCTGCAAGATGATTGACCTGGGAGCCTGGCTCAACGAGGAGAACACCATTCCCGGCGTTGAGCTGCCGGAGGAGCTCATCGATGAGTTCCGGGACGGGGAACCGGACCGGGACTGAGCCTAGGGCGACCACAGGGCACGGATGGCGGCAATCCCCTGCCCGCGTGCGGTCTTGACCGGATCCAGCCAGTGCTTATCCATGCCTCCCAGGGCGTAGACGGGCATGGGGCAATCATGAATCAGTTCAGCGAAACGTTGAATGCCGAGACCAGCCGCCGCGGGGTGCGTTGCCGTCGGCGCCACTGGGCCCAGCACGGCGAAATCCAGGCGTAGCCTGCTGGCCAGAGCCAGTTCTTCCGCATCATGGCAGGATGCCGCGACCAGCATGGATTCGGGGGCCGGCCGGCGGCCCAGCGTCCGCAATCGGCGACTGCTCAGATGAAGACCAACCCCCAGATCCAGCGCGACTTCCGGCGCGGCATTCAGCAGCAGCTGGGCGCCGTGGGCGCGCGTCAGACCCGCAATGCGTAACGCCAGTTTCCGATAGGCACTCTCATCCAGACCATGGGCCCGGAATTGCACCAGACGAACCCCGGACGCCAGCCGCTGCTCCAGTCGACCCAGGAACGCGACCTCATCCATCCGCGCGGGATCAGGCGTGATCAGGTACTGGTCCGGGAGCGTCAGTGCGCGCACGATGGGCCGGTTGGCAGCCGGAAACCGGTAAGCGTGGAGCTCTGCAGGCGCCACCCAGCGCACCGGTTGCTGTTCCCGACCATGCGGTGAGCCGGTGAAGCCCTGAAGCCGCCAGATATCCAGCAGTACCCGCTTGTCTCCATAATCATGCGGCACGCGGAGCAGGCGGCTGGCACGCTGCGGCCGGATGCCCAGTTCTTCCTGCAGTTCCCGGTCCAGGGCCTCGCATACGGTTTCCCCGGCCTCAACCTTGCCGCCCGGGAATTCCCACAGCCCACCCTGATGGGCATGCGCAGGCCGCTGCGAGATCAGAATTCGGCCGGAGCTATCGGTGACAACGCCCACCGCCACATGGATCAGCGTCGGTGACGCGCCGGGTTCAGCTGCGGTACTCGGCGTTGATGCGAACATAGTCGTAGGAGAAATCCGTTGTCCAGACCGTGGCCTCGGCACCGCCGCGGGCGAGATCCACCCGGATGGTGATCTCTTCCCGGGCCATGCGCGCCGCCGCCTCGGATTCCTGGTAATACTCGGCCCGACCACCTTGCTCCGCAATCAGATAGTCATCCAGCCAGATGCGCACGCCGTTCACGTCCAGATCATCCAGCCCTGCCCGGCCGATGGCCGCAAGGATACGCCCCCAGTTCGGGTCGCCGGCGAATGCGGCCGTTTTCACCAAAGGCGAGTGGGCGATGGTGTAGGCCACGGCCTCGCATTCCGATTCCGTCGCGCCGCCTTCAATCGCAACCGTAATGAAGCGGGTGACACCCTCCCCATCGCGGATGATGGCTTGCGCCAGCGTGCGGCATACATCAGCCAACGCGGCCACGAAGTGGCGATAACCCGGGCTGCCCTCTTCGGATAAATTCACGCCCGCGGCGCCGGTGGCGACCAGCACACAGGCATCGTTGGTGGAGGTGTCGCCGTCCACGGTGATCCGATTGAAGGAGTAACGGACCGCGTCGCGCAGAGCCTGATCCAGTAAGCCTTGGGGCAGCGCCGCGTCCGTGGCAATGAAGGCCAGCATGGTGGCCATGTCCGGTCGGATCATGCCTGCGCCCTTGGCGATCCCCGTGATAGTCACCGGGCCGCCGTCCAGTTGCAGACGGACACTGGCGCCTTTCGGCACGGTGTCCGTTGTGAGTATGCCGGCAGCCGCCTCAGCCCAGCCGCGCTCGCTCAGGGCGGCCAACGCCGCGGGCAGGCCTGCGCGGATCCGATCCACTGGCAGGGGCTCGCCAATCACGCCGGTGGAAAAGGGCAGCACCTGCCCCGCATCCACCCCCGCCCGTTCAGCCAGCGCCTCGCAGCAGGCCCGGGCGTCCCGCAGGCCACGCTCCCCGGTTCCCGCGTTGGCATTCCCGGTGTTCACCAGCAGGTAGCGCGGAGCCTGCTCCTGCAGGTGCTCCCGGGCCAACAGCACCGGGGCGGCGCAGAACCGGTTGCGGGTGAACACCGCCGCCACGCGACAGCCAGCGGCCAGCTCCATAACCACCAGATCCTGCCGCCCGGGGGTCTTCACCCCGGCACTGGCGGTGCCGAGCCGGAAGCCGTTCACCGGGAGCATCTCAGGCAAAGGGCCCAGTCCGATCGCCATGATCAGCTCAACCGTCCATGGCAGTGCTTGTATTTCTTACCCGAGCCGCACGGGCAGGGCTCATTCCGCCCCACCTTGCGCCCTTCGCGAACGAAGGTTCCATCGCCGCGGCCCGCCGCGGCCTGGGGATCCTCTTCCTGTTTGCCCCCCAGAGCACTGGCCTCGGCGTGTTTGAATTCAAGTTCACGCTTCTGGCGCTCGGCATTCTGCCGTTCCAGTTCCTCCACTTCCTCGCGGCTGCGGATACGTACCTGCTGCACCAGGCGTACCACCTCACGCTGTACCTCCGCCAGCATGGAGGTGAACATCTGGAAGGCCTCTTTCTTGAACTCCTGCTTGGGGTTGCGCTGGGCATAGCCGCGAAGGTGGATGCCCTGGCGCAGATAATCCATCGCCGCCAAATGCTCCTTCCACTGGCTGTCCAGAACCTGCAGCATTACCGCTTTCTCAAACTGGCGCAGCACGTCGGCCCCAGCCTGTTCCTCTTTTTCACGGTAAGCGCTGTCGGCGGCTTCCAGAATGCGCTCCCGCAGCGGTTCCGCATGTAGGTCGCTGTCGTCATCCAGCCACTGCTGGATGGGGAGCTCCAGGCCGAAGTCCTGATTCAGGCGCTCTTCCAGCCTCTTCACATCCCATTGTTCCTCGATGCTGCCAGGTGGAATGTACTCGCTGATGACGCCATCAATGACGTCATGCCGCCAGGATTCGATGGTGTCCGCGACGTCCTCGGTTTCCAGCAGGTCCTTGCGCTGAGCGTAGATGACCTTGCGCTGGTCGTTCGCCACATCATCAAACTCGAGCAGGTGCTTACGGATGTCGAAGTTGTGGCCTTCCACCTTACGCTGCGCGTTCTCGATCACACGGGAAACCAGGCCGGATTCAATGGCCTCACCTTCCTGCATGCCCAGCCGCTGCATCATGTTGGAGACGCGCTCCGAGGCGAAAATGCGCAGCAGGGTGTCTTCCAAAGACAGGAAGAACCGGCTGGAACCAGGATCCCCCTGACGGCCGGCGCGACCGCGAAGCTGGTTGTCGATACGACGGGATTCATGGCGCTCGGTCCCCACCACGTGCAGGCCGCCCGCCTGCACCACCTGTTCATGCCGTTGCCGCCATTCCTCGCGCAGGCGCTCAACGGTGGCTTCATCGGGGTCTTCCAACTGTTCGATCTCCACCTCGATGTTGCCGCCCAGCACGATGTCGGTACCGCGGCCGGCCATATTGGTGGCGATGGTCACGGCGCCGGGCCGGCCCGCCTGGGCAATGATCGTGGCTTCGCGGTCGTGCTGCTTGGCGTTCAACACCTCGTGGTCAACGTTCTGCTGGCGCAGCGCCTCCGAGATCAGTTCCGACACCTCGATGGAGGCGGTACCCACCAGCACCGGCCGCCCGGCATCCCGGTTTTCGCGGATATCGTTGATAATGGCGTCGAACTTTTCCTTCTGCGTCAGGTAAACCAGATCGTGATGGTCGACCCGCGCCATGGGCCGGTTGGGCGGGATCACCACCACTTCCAGGCCGTAGATGTGCTGGAACTCGTAGGCCTCGGTGTCGGCCGTGCCCGTCATACCGGCCAGTTTGTTGTACAGGCGGAAGAAATTCTGGAAAGTGATGGAAGCTAGGGTCTGGTTCTCCTGCTGAACCTTCAGCCCTTCCTTGGCTTCCACCGCCTGATGCAGGCCATCGGACCAGCGGCGCCCGGCCATGGCGCGCCCGGTGAATTCGTCAACAATCACCACCTGGCCGTCCCGGACCATGTAGTGGTCGTCCTTGCGGAACAGGTAGTGCGCCCGCAAGGCCGCATTGAAATGGTGCATCAGCGCGATGTTGGAGGCATCGTAAAGGGATTCCCCTTCATCCAGCAGCCCGTCGCGGATCAGCAACTGTTCCACTTTCTCGTGGCCGGACTCCGTGAGATAGACCTGGCGCTGCTTCTCGTCCACCCAGAAGTCGCCGTCGCCGCTTTCCTCACTCTCCTGCTGCTGCAGGCCTGGCACCAGCGTATTGATCCGCTGGTACAGCTCCGAACTGTCCTGGGCAGGCCCCGAGATAATCAGCGGGGTGCGCGCTTCGTCAATCAGGATGGAGTCCACCTCATCGACGATGGCGTAATGCAGTTCACGCTGCACCCGGTCTTCCTTACGGAAGGCCATATTGTCCCGCAGGTAATCGAAACCGAACTCATTGTTGGTCCCGTAACAGATGTCCGCCTCATAGGCGGCCTGCTTGTCTTCATGGGACATGCCCGGCACAACGACGCCCACGGACATTCCCAGAAAGCGGTAGATACGGCCCATCCAATCCGCATCGCGGCGCGCCAGGTAATCGTTGACCGTCACCACATGCACGCCCTTGCCGGTCAACGCATTGAGATAGACAGGCAAAGTGGCCACCAGGGTCTTGCCTTCCCCGGTCTTCATTTCGGCAATCTTGCCCCGGTGCAGGACCATGCCACCAATCAACTGCACATCGAAGTGACGCATACCGAGGGTACGCCGACTTGCCTCGCGCACCGTTGCAAAGGCTTCGTGCAGCAGATTGTCCAGGGCTTCGCCATCCGTCAGTCGCTTCCGGAACTCCTCGGTCTTGCCCTGCAACTCGGCATCGGATAGAGCTTCCATCTCCGACTCGAGCGCATTGATGCGCTCCACATCCTTGAACATGCGCCGCACCATGCGATCATTGCGGCTGCCGAACACCTTCTTCGCGATTGCACCTAGCATACGAACCTTCTCGGAAATCTTTGCATGGCCTGGAGCGTTGGCACGATTCAGCACGCGTTATCCGCGCGGCGCCGGGCACCCCGGAAAGCTGATCATGATACCTGATTGACAGCGAAAATATTAGGATACACAGCAGCAGACCAATTGCCGGAGCAGGCATGCACAAGCAGCAGAAATCCCTGGTGTCCATGGCGCGCGCGATCAGCGGCGAGAGATCTGCACTGAGCACCATCAGCCGCCGCGCCCGCGCGCTGCAACGCTGGGAGGCCGTGATCGCGGCGCGCCTGCCGGATGAGTTCCGGGGCCACTGGGGGCTGGCCCGGCTGGACAACAAACAGCTTGTCCTGGTGGCCGAGAGTTCCGCCTGGGCCAGCCGGCTGCGCTACATGGGGACGCAGATCGCCACCCTGGTTGCGGAGGCTGGCGGGCCCCACGCACAACGCGTGGTGATCAAGGTGGGAACGCCGGCGCCGCTGCCGAAAAAACAAGCGCCCCGCGTGCTCTCCGAGCAGGCGAGGCGCTGCATCCTGTCCGCCGCCGAGGCGCAGCAGGATCCGAAACTACGGGCGGCCCTGTTCCGACTGGGCCGCCGCGGCTGATCGGGGTCAGCCAGCTGCCACCGGGGCAGGCATGGGCTGATCGAAGGAGATCGGCGCCCGCTCATCCTGCTCGAAGGTCACCTCTTCCCAAGCCGAGGCGTCATTGAGCAGGGTCCGCAGCAGCTGATTGTTCAGTG
>SLCE01000220.1 GCA_007125985.1 Ectothiorhodospiraceae bacterium
ACCCGGGCAGTTGCCACGACACCATCCTGATGTCGGTATGAGCAATCGTTGACGGTGTGTTCAGGAAACACTGATCGATTCGCAGAGCATCATGTGAATCGATCAGTGTTTCCTTCAGGTGACCCGGTATACCGGATCACCCGCACGGACCGGACCGGGGCTGAGCACATCGGCGTAGACGCCAAACTGCAGGTCGGCGTCCAGCCCGATGCGGCGCAGCAGGCCCGGAACTTCGGCCAGATTCCCCTGCGCCAGGGTGACCATCCGGCAACGTTCCGTGGTGTCCACCACCAGCACCTCCAGCGCTTCGCCGATCCGCAGACGGGAGCCGGGCCAGGCATGTTCCTCAAGCCCTGCGCCATCCGTCTTCAGCACCAGATTGGGACGAAACCGCCGAACATCAGCGGCCACACTCCCCTGTTGCTGTTCAATCCAATTCAGAGACGCCGTGGTCAACAGGTGGAGCGGCGCGGCGTCCATGTGGGACACATCCCGTTCGGGAGCCACGCTCACCGGCCGGCCGAAGCGGCCCGACAGCAATCGGTGCAGTTCCGGATCATCGGCCCGGAACACATGCCCGTCCGGGCAGCGGATCTCCGGCACGGTGTCCGTCAGGGCTGCAGCGTACTCCAGCAACCCATCGAGCTGCGTAAAACGTAGCGTGGACTTGCCGCTCCCCAAGCGGCCCTGCTCGTCCCGAACCGCATAGCGGCGATCACCGGCCACGCCGCGCTCATCCACCTCAAGCACCCGGCAGCGCTCACCGCCCATGGATTTCACCGGATAGCGCCAGAGTTCCTCTACCGTACCGACGCGTTCCATACCCCATCCTTGCGCTGGAACAGCGCGTCCTTCAACTCAGCCAGCGCATCCACCACCCAGTGCGCCTGGTCTGCGAAATGGGCATTGCCAGCGTTGCGGTAAAGGCAGGCCACCGCGCCCGCGGCATGGGCGGTTTGCAGGTCATAAATGAAATCACCGACATACACCATGCACTCCGCAGCGACCTTGTAATGGCGACCGATACGCAGCAATCCATCCGGATCCGGCTTGGGCAGGCAGTCTTCCCGGGTAAGGATCAACGGCACCGGGATATCCAGCACCTGTTGCATGACGTCCACCGCCGCACGGGTGTTGCGGGTGAGAATCGCAGTGGGCAGGCCGGCATCCTGTAGCGCATGGATCAAATCCTGAGCGCCAGGCATCCAGCACGCCTGCTCGGCGGCGGCAAGCTCGTGCCTCCGAATCACCGCATGCGCTTCGGCTGCGTGATCGGCATCGTCCAGGGTGGCGATATGCTCCAGCAGCCCGCGTCCGCTCGGGAAACCAAGCTCGTCCCGGATGGCCTGGAAGTCCAGCGTGGAATGGACGAGCGTGCCGTCCAGATCGAAGGCCACGGCCTGTATACCAGTGAAATCAGGCAAGCATGCCTCCCAATAATTAGCAGCGTTGCACCCCAGCATGCATCATCAGCCTATCCTGCGGAAGCGGCCACAAGGGCGACTGCAGTCCATTTCAACCCGACTCCGGTTCGCCGTGATCTCCCTCAGCCAGCATCCGCCCGCGGGACGCCTCCGCCGTTTCCCGGAGGTAATCCCACGTGATCCGCATGCGGGCTATGTCTCGCAACTCCGTGCGCATCAGCATCCAGAAAGTACGCACGAAGCGGATTTCATCCGGCAGCACAACAGCCAGCCGATCGTCCACGTCGGCGGTGAATGCGGGCAGGATACAAAGCCCTGCGCCGGCAGCCACGGCCTCCTGCTGCGCCAGCAGACTGGTGCTACGCAATCCCACCTCACCGGATCCTGCGATCTCGTCGAGAAATAGCAGCTCCCGACTGAAAACGAGATCATCCACATAACTCACGAAACGGTGCTCCGCGAGCTGATCCCGGCTGATGATGGGCCCGTGGCGCGCCAGATAAGCCCTGCTGGCGTAAAGGCGGAGCACATAGTCTGTGAGACGGGTGATAATGAAGGGCCCGCGCTCGGGTCGCTCCAGAGTGATGACGATGTCGGCTTCATGCCGCGATAGCCGCACTGCCCGGGGCAAGGCCAGCAGCTCGAGCCCAAGGTGGGGGTACCGCAGGCTTAGTTCCGTGAGCTGGTTGGCGAGCATGATCGTGCCGTAGCCCTCGGGCACACCGATGCGCACTTGTCCGGATAGCTGATCTCCGGGAGCAGGCAGCGCCTGTTCGATACGGACGCTGGCGCTTTCCATCAACTCCACCTGCGGTAGCAGGTTGCGGCCGGCTTCCGTCAGTGCGTAGCCCGCGGTGCTGCGCAGGAACAGCTGGACGCCCATCTGCTTTTCCAGCGCCTGAATGCGGCGCGACACCGTGGTATGGTCGACTCCCAGGCGACGCGCGGCGGTGGTGAGACGGCCGGCACGGCTCAGCTCAAGAAAAAATCGCAGGTTATCCCAATCCATTGGCACGCCTTGTGGAAAAATGCAGACCAGAGTTGCGCATCAGCCTATTGTTCTACTCAAAAATGCACTGCTATTGTCTCACGATCCATGATTGCATGGCCGAATCAGGTAGCGATACTCGCTCCAGGAGGAGAGGAACATGAGCAACGCCGACACACCTACCGTCAAGCTGTTGATCAATGGCGAATTCGTTGAGTCCAAGACCAGCGAATGGCGCAACGTGATCAACCCGGCTACCCAGGAAGTATTGGCCCGGGTGCCCTTCGCCACGGACGATGAAATCGAGGCCGCCGTGGCCAGCGCCAAGGAGGCCTTCAAGACCTGGCGGAAGACCGGGATCGGCACGCGCGCGCGCATTTTCCTGAAATACCAGCAGCTCATCCGCGAGAACATGAAGGAGCTGGCTGCCATCCTCACCGCGGAGCAGGGCAAAACCCTGGCCGACGCGGAGGGCGATATCTTCCGGGGCCTCGAGGTTGTGGAGCACGCCGCGTCCATCGGCAACCTGCAACTCGGCGAGCTGGCAAACAACGTCGCCACTGGTGTGGACACCTACACTCTGCTGCAGCCGCTGGGTGTCTGCGCAGGCATCACCCCCTTCAACTTCCCGGCAATGATCCCGCTGTGGATGTTCCCGATGGCCATTGTCACCGGCAACACCTTCGTGCTGAAGCCGTCCGAACAGGATCCGATGGTGACCATGCGGCTGACCGAACTGGCGCTGGAAGCCGGCATACCCGCGGGCGTGCTGAACGTGGTCCACGGCGGCCCGGATGCGGTTAACGCCATCTGCGACCACAAGGACATCAAGGCCGTGTCTTTCGTCGGTTCCACCAAGGTGGGCACCCACGTGTACAACCGTGCTTCCCAGGCGGGCAAGCGCGCTCAGTGCATGATGGGCGCGAAGAACCACGCCATCGTCATGCCGGACGCGAACAAGGACCAGACCCTGAACGCCCTTGCCGGCTCCGCCTTCGGGGCGGCCGGCCAGCGCTGCATGGCCGTGTCGGTGGCGGTGCTGGTGGGTGAAGCCCGTGACTGGGTGCCTGAGCTGGCCGAGAAGGCGAAAACGCTCAAGGTCAGCGCCGGCGCCGAGGATGGCACCGATGTGGGGCCGCTGATCTCCCGGAGCGCGCTGGAGCGGGTCAACGGCCTGATCCAGAAAGGCGCGGACGAAGGTGCGGAACTGGTGCTGGATGGCCGTAACCCCACGGTACCTGGGTACGAGGAAGGCAACTTTGTCGGCCCCACAATCTTCAATGGTGTGACCGCCGACATGACCATCTACCAGGAAGAGATCTTCGGCCCGGTGCTCTGCGTGATGCATGCCGAAACCATGGAAGAGGCCATCGAGATCATCAACGCCAACCCCAACGGTAACGGCACGGCCATCTTCACCCGCTCGGGCGCAGCGGCGCGGCGCTTCCAGGAAGATATCGACGTGGGTCAGGTGGGCATCAACGTGCCGATCCCGGTGCCGGTGCCGATCTTCTCCTTCACCGGCTCCCGCGGCTCCAAGCTGGGGGATCTGGGTCCGTACGGCAAGCAGGTCATCCTGTTCTACACCCAGACCAAGACCGTGACCGCACGCTGGTTCGACGAAGACGAAGTCGCCACTGGTGTGAACACCACCATCCGCTTGAAATAAGCCGTAACCGGGCGCCGGCTCACTGCCGGCGCCCGACTTCTCTTCCCTCTCCTCGCCGGCAGTCCTATACACAAGCAGCACGTTCTGGTGTAGCGTTTGCTGTCCATGAGTCCCTTGACGCCTTCTCAATCTGCTCTCAGCCCGCTCCCTGCGTCACAGCGACACCCGCCCGTGGACAGGCTGTGTAACCGCCAGTCGCATTCATGCGGGGCCAGGTCTTGACAGCAACCCTGCGCTCCCTGCTTGCGTACATGGCGCTGCTGGCCGGCCTGTTCGGCACCGGCGCAATACCTGCGTATCTCGGTGCGCCCGCGGTGGTGCTTGTCCTGGTACTCGCCTGGAAGGACTTGCGTCGCGTGGCCCGTTTGCTGCTGATCATCGGCGGGCTGGGCGGCACCGCGGCACTCCTGTTCGATCCGGCAAGCCTGCAGGCCGCGGCAGGGAATATGGCCCGATTGGCCGCCCTGGTGGTGGCTGTCCTGTTGCTCTCTGCCGTGCTTGGCCAATCCCGTGACCTGTACCGGATATCCACGCGGCTGTTCAGCGGGCGCCCGCTGCCGCGCTATTACCGTCTTGCGTTCGGCACAGGGTTTCTCGGCGTACCGCTCAACTTCGGTGCGGTGAGCGTGGTGGGCACCCTGCTGCAACAGCAATTGCGGGAACATGGCGATTCGGCCCGCGTTCGCAATGCCACACGCGCGGTACTACGCGGCTTCGGCGGAATGCCATTCTGCTCGCCGCTATCCCTGTCCGTGGTCATCACGCTGACCTTCGTCCCCGGGTTACCCGGCTGGCAGCTCATTGCGGCGGGCCTGCCCCTGGCGCTGGGCTACGTACTGCTGGGCTCGATCTTCCGGGAACCGGAACCGGTAGCAGCATCTGTCGTGGGCAATGATCCGGCAGCCACGGCGGCGTTGCTGCGCTTTGCGGCTTACATCGGAGCCATCTGTCTCGGCGCCTTCGCCCTCAGCGACTGGACCACCATGAGCTACGCGCGGGCGGTCACGATCAGTTGCGTGGCCATGGTGGGGTTCAGCCTGACGATGCGCGCGCTGCGCGGCGAATCCCCTGCATTGCCTGCAATGGGCTCCATTGGTAATGAGCTGGCCATCATGGGCGGTTCGGCGTTTCTCGGCGTGCTGGTCAGCACACTGGCCTTGCAACTGCTGGGCGTGGGGTTCGACTTCCCCCATTGGGCCTACCCGCTGGTGGCCTTCTGTGTTCCAAGCCTCATGTTTCTTGGCGGCATGGCCGGTTTCAACCCCATTGTCATCGGCACACTGCTGGGCGGCGTACTGGGGCCGATATGGCCTTCGGAGGCGGTGCTTGGCCTGGGGCTCATGATGGTCTCGGGCTGGGGGATGACCGTGGCGGGCACGCCCTATTCCGCCAACTCACTGCTCATCGAACGGCTCACCGGCTATGATGCGCGCGTCGCCGCCCTGCGCTGGAATCTGCCGCTGTCCCTGCTGGCGCTGTTGACCATCGGCCTGATAGGCGCCGCTCTTACCTGGACGCTGAGCCCCGGCTGAACTCTGGCCACGGCATCCACAATCAACTCACCCGCCCTCCGGAGCACGCCAGCGGAAACATGTGCCGGCCTGTTTCTGTTCGGTTCCAGTCACACGTCTATCCCCACGTCGCCGCCGGATGTCTGCGCATTCCCCCGGCGACAACAGCCCATACATGGAGGCCTTCGCTCCGTGGTGCTATGTTGAAATTCTAAAACAACATAAAACCGGAGGAGAGACATGTCCCTAATCAAGCATCGCGTTTGCAACCTGCTGGCGGTTGCCGGCCTTGCCGTGACCACAGCGCTGGCCGCTGTTCAGCAGGCTGAGGCACGGGAAACCGTGCGCTTTGCCACGTCCAACGTGGGTTCCTACGGCTACGCTGTCGGCAGCGTGATCTCCGATGTACTGCAACGGAACCTGGGCAGGGATTACGCCCTGGTCGTCCAGCCCTATCCGTCCACGTCCGGCGCAATGCGCACGGTGATGGACGGCGATGGCGAGTTCGCCTACACGGCCGACGTGGGCATGCGCAGCCTGTATGACGGTGACCGCCCGTATGACAACTACGAACCCCGCGCCGGTCGGCTGGTGCACACGCTGTATGTGTACCCAATGGAAACCTTCATGCTGGTGCCGTCGAACATTGCCGACCGCTTCGACTCCTGGGCCGACTTCGATGGCGAACCGGTGTTCTTCACGCCGGCCGGATTCATGAACTGGCTCAACATGCGCCGCATCTTCGATGCGCTGGGTTACGAGTTCAATCACGTGGAAATCGACAGCGCCACCGTCGCCGACGCCTTCGAGGCAGGGAGCATCGTGGGGTCGGCGGGTTACACCACAGCCGGCGTTTCCTTGCCCACTTACTGGCGGGAAGCCGAGCTGCGCGCCGACCTGACGGCTATCAATCCCAGCGATGAGGAGCGGGCCAGACTGGAGCAAGCCGGGCTTGTACCGCAACAGGTGGATCCGGAAGACGCATTCAGCCAGGACGTCGGGGTTGATCACATCTGGGGCGTGCCCATCTACTTCGCATACAACGTCCGCCCGGACATGGACGCCGAACTGGTGGAACGGGTGCTGAACATCCTCTACGAGAACGTGGATACCCTGGTTGAAGGTGACCCTGGATTCCGTCCTCTGGCCAGCGACTTCGTCGGCACACAGGCCGCAGGCGTGGCCGCGAACCCGGACATTCCGGTGCATCCCGGCCTGGCCAACTTCCTGAAGGCCAATGACGCGTGGAATGACGATTGGACCATCGCGGATTAATCCTTAGTCCACATTCCCGCAAAGCAGGATGAGGGGCGCCCTGGCGCTTTTCATCCTGCTTTTCGATTGCCGACCAGTCGGGGGTTCACGGTGCCTGGCCCTGGAAAGATCCTAACCCTTCGTAACCTCACCCTGCTCTTCTCCTGCTATCTCCTGGGGAGCCTGCTGTACTACTTCATGACCGGCGCCGGCGGCCCCCGGTTCCTTGCCGTGAAACTGGTGCCCATCGCGCTGATAATCCAGGTGCTGGTGCTCTACCAGCAGCGTTACTTCTACCGCTGGCTTCCCGCCATGGCGAATCATGCCGTGTTGATCCTGTACCTGGGCATCTGCCTGTACGCCATGGGTTACCTGACCATGGAGTACGAGGAAATCGCCATCTGGCGCCAGGCTGCATACAACCAGCACGACTTCATCGTCGGCCTGCTGATGTTCCTGCTGGTGATGGAACTGTCCCGCCAGATTCACCCGATCCTGTTCTGGGTGAACTTGGTTCTGGTGGGCTATACGCTCTGGGGTAATCTCAGCCCCATCGACTTCTTCTGGCACCCGAGCGTGTCCCTGGAACGAGTCATCACGTCCAGTACGGTGGAGTTTTCCACCGGCGTGTTCGGCCGCTATTCTCAGCTTGCCCTGACGCTGATCGCGGCTTTTCTCCTACTCGCTGCCGCTGCGAGCGGCTTCGGCGCGCAGCGCGCCCTGGTCAACGTGATGCGGCGCATCGCCGGGCGTTCGCGGCATACCATCCCGCAGACCGCCGTGCTCGCTTCCGTGACAGTGGGCATGGTCAGCGGCTCGGGCTCCGCCAACACCGCCGTAACCGGCAGCTTCACCATTCCTCTGATGCAGCGCTACGGAGTGCCGGGTGTCTTTGCCGGTGCCGTGGAGACGGCCGCATCCATGGGCGGTCTGATCATGCCGCCGCTCATGGCGGTGGCCGGCTTCCTGATGGCCGAATTCCTGGGGGTTCCCTACTGGGAGGTGGTGATCCGCGGCTTCGCCGTGGCCTTTGTGTACTTCGCCTCGCTGATTCTGGCCGTCTACCTGCTCAGCGTGCGGCTCCTCCCCACGGATCCCATCCAGGCACCCGATGTCCCGCTCTACGACTGGGTCCGCACCGCCATCTTCTTCTCCGGCATCGTGTTCCTGATTCTGCTGATGAGCACCTTCGGCTACGGCGCACTGCGCGCGGCGCTCTGGACGGGCGCCATGCTGTTCGCGCTGCTGACGCTGACCTGGATTGCCTTCAAGTACCTGCTGCGAGACCCGCAAGTGGCCGACGAGACGCTGCTGGGGAACATCCGCACGGCCATCGAGACGCACGCCGAAATGACCGCCTATCTGACGTTGCTCATGGCGACACTGGGCATCATGATCGGGCTGTTTACCGTGACCGGCTTCATCAACCGGATGGGCGGGCTGCTGCTGGCGATCGGCGATTTCCATATCATCGCCACCATCATCATGGCATGGATCTTCGGCTGGCTGGTGGGCACGGGCCTGCCGCCGACCGCCACCTACATCATCGTTGCCGTGATCATCGTGCCGCCGCTGCGCACGCTGGGCATCGACCCCTGGGTGGCACACTTCTTCGCCTTCCTGCTGGCCATCTGGGGTGAGCTTTCTCCGCCCACTTCGCTGACGGCCGCCGTAGCCGCCCGCATCGCCAACGCGTCGTTCATGCGCACCATGTGGGAGGCACTGAAGATCTGCCTGCCCATCACCGTCATGTCCTTCGCCATCTTCGTGCGCTCGGACATGGTGGTGAATCCGGGCTGGGCCCAGATCGTGGACACACTGCTGGTGGCCATCGGCACCTGCGGCGTCACCTACGCCGTGTTCGGGCGATTCTTTGCAGACCGCATGGCCAACAGTGCCTTGCGGGTCGTGCTGGCCGTGCTGTCGTTCCTGGTGATCCTGCTGCCGGACGGTACCTACGCCAGTGCCATCGCGGTGGTCGTGCTTCCGCTGATCCTGGTGGGCGTCTGGCGTCACCGGACGCTGGCTGCGCCCCAAGCCAGCGTCGGCCCCACCGAGGCTACCGCCGCGGATCAACGTTAGCCCTGGTCAGCGCACGGAGGGAATCACATCCGCAAGCAGGTTACACATGGTGTCGATCTGTTCTCGCTCAATGATGAAGGGCGGCCCGATCTGCAGGGTGTCCCCGGCCTGGCGCACATACATGCCCCGATCCCAGCAGGCCCGGGCCACGTCCCAGGGGCGCCGCGTCGGCTCGCCCGGTGCGGCTTCCAGCTGAATGGCCGCCGCCATACCCAGGTTCCGAATATCCACCACGTGCTTCAGGCCCCGCAGGCCGTGTATCTGTTCCTCGAAGTACGGCGCCATTTCCGCGGCGCGCTGGGCCATCCGGTCATGCTCGAACACGTCCATGGCGGCAAGGCCGGCGGCGCAGGCCAGGGGATGCCCGGAATAGGTGTAGCCATGCGGGAACTCCGGCACGTATTCGGGCCCGCCGCCCTCCATGAAGGCGTTATACACTTCGCCGGAGACAACCACCGCACCCATGGGAACAGCCCCATTGGTCAAATTCTTGGCCAGGGTCATGATGTCTGGCGTCACGTCGAACAGGGTGGCACCGAAACCTGCGCCAATACGCCCGAAGCCGGTGAGCACTTCGTCAAATATCAGCAGAATGTCATGCTTGTTGCAGATTTCCTGCAGCCGCTTCAGATAACCCTTCGGCGGCACGATCACGCCGGCAGAGCCACTCATGGGCTCCACAATCACCGCCGCGATGTTGGAGGCGTCATGCAGGCCAACCAGTTCCTCAAGTTGATCAGCCAAATGCGCGCCGTATTCTGGAAGCCCCCGGGAGAACCGGTTTTCCGGCAATAGCGTGGCGGAGAGATGATCCGCCTCCACCAATGAGCCGAAATGCGTCCGGTTGGCGACGATACCGCCCAGGCTGGTGCCGCCCACGTTGACCCCGTGATAGCCACGGATACGTCCGATCAATCGCGTCTTCTCGGGTTGCCCCCTCATGCGCCAGTAGGCTCGCGCCATTTTCAATGCGGTATCCGCCGACTCAGAGCCGGAATTGGTGAAAAAAACATGATCCAGACCGTTAGGTGTGAGATCCCGAATCCGTGCGGCAAGCTGGAACGCCATTGGGTGGCCGTACTGGAACGGCGGCGCGTAATCCAGCTGCCGCGCCGCTTGCGCAATGGCATCCGCAATCTCCGTGCGGCCATGCCCGAAGCTGGCACACCACAGGCCGGAGAGCGTATCGAGAATGTTCCGGCCATCAGCACTGCGGAAATAACAACCCTCCGCACCGACAATCAGCCGTGGATCATCCTTGAACTGCCGGTTGCCTGAAAACGGCATCCAGTAACTTTCAAGCTCCCGTGCGGACAAGCCGCCATAACGGGCATCAGCCTGTATCTGCTGTTCAATACTCGCCTTCATCGCCGGTTTCTCCCATTGCCGCCCCACAGGCGTTACTCCCATCGGAACGACAACCTCTTGCTTGTGATCGCTTCCGCCTTCAGCGTAGCCTAAGCCGTTGAGGAGTCAGCCGGCAAATGGCGCCGAAAAAACATCACGACCAGTGAGGCCAGCCATGCGGATCACCGTTTACCCTGCCCGTGCCGTTCACACCATGAACCCGTCCCAGCCCCGTGGTGACTGCCTTGCTGTCGCTGATGGCCGCGTCCTGGGCGTAGGACCACTGGACGAAATCCGCCGTTTCGGCGAAGTGGAGATTGACGACGGGTACGCCGACAAGGTGCTGGTGCCCGGGTTCGTGGAAGGCCATAGCCACGCCCTGGAAGGCTATGTCTGGGATCATCTGTACCTGGGCTATTTCGACAAGCTGGACCCGGATGGAAAGCGCTGGGAAGGCCTGAAGGCACCGGAAGCCATTCGTGAGCGGCTGGAAGCGCATATTGATGATGGCCCGCGCGACCAACCACTGATCGCCTGGGGCTTCGATCCGGTCTACTTCGAAGGGGAGCGCATCGACAAGCGCCTGCTGGATTCAGTGAGCAGCGAACGGCCAATCATCATCATGCACGCCAGTCTCCATGTGATGACCGTGAACAGCGCTGTCATTCGCCAGGCGGCCCTGGCCGACAAGGATGTGGAAGGCATCATCCGCGGGGCGGATGGCCAACCCAACGGGGAACTGCAGGAAATCCCTGCCATGCACTTGGTGTTCGATGCCATGGATTTCGACCTGTTCGGGGGCGCCTCCAGTGTGCGCGCCCTGAACCGGTATGCGCAGGCAGCACGGCGCGAGGGCATCACCACCATCGTGGATCTGCTCAACCCCATGGACGATGCCGCGATCACCGCATTGCGGGAGGCAACCGCGCAGGAGGACTACCCGGTAAGGCTGCACCCGGCATTGAACGCCCTGGCCTGGGACCCGCAAAAAGGCAGCGAACAGGTGCGTGCGGCCATGGCCCACAACCATGAACGCCTGCGTTTTGGCATCGTGAAGCTGGTGACCGACGGCGCCATCCAGAATTTCACCGCACGTCTGCTCTGGCCGGGTTATCTGGACGGCCCCGACAACGGCGTCTGGAATGCGCCCCCGCAGACCTTCCACGACATGGTGCAGCACTATCACCAGGCCGGGTTGCAGATGCACATCCATACCAACGGCGACGAGGCCGTGGGCATGATACTGGACGCCATGGACGAGGCGCTGGCGCTGTGGCCCCGGCCGGATCACCGCCATACGCTGCAGCATGTGCAGCTCATCCGGCAGGATCAGCTGCGCCGTGTCTCCCGGCTTGGGGCGTGCCTGAACATCTTCGCCAACCACATCTACTACTGGGGCGATATCCACCGCACCCGCACGCTGGGCTTCGACCGCTGCCAACGGCTGGAACCGGCCGCCAGCGCCGACCGCATGGGCATTCCCTTCGGCATCCATTGCGATGCGCCGGTCACACCGTTATCCCCACTGTTCACCGCCTGGTGCGCCACCACCCGTCAGACTGCCAGTGGCGTGGTGTTGGGTGAGGCGGAGAAGATCAGCCGTGCCCGCGCGCTGGAGGCAATCACCCTCGGGGCGGCCTATACGCTGCGCATGGACGATCGCATCGGCAGCCTGGAGCCGGGCAAGCTGGCGGATGTCACGGTGCTGGATGACGATCCGCTGGAGAGCAGCACGCCGCTGAAGGACATCCGGGTGCATGCCACGCTGCTTTCCGGACGGCCCACCACCAACCCGACCCAATGAGCGACGACAACGGCATCGACACCACCGTAATCTGTGGCTTTCTCGGCGCCGGGAAGACCACCCGCATCAATCGTCTCATCAACGCCGGCGAGCTCCGTGATGCGCTGTTTCTGGTGAATGACTTCGGCAGCATCAACATCGACGCGGAGCTGATCGAGGCCAATGAGGAAAACGTGCTGCGGCTTAATAACGGCTGCGCCTGCTGCGGCGTCTCCGGCAACCTCTCCGCCCAACTCCGTGATATCCGGCGCTGGCCCCGGCCACCGCAGCGACTGATCTTCGAGGCCAGCGGCATTGCCCGCCCGCGCCCGTTGCGGGAGCTGTTCGCCGCAGCCCAGGGCTACCGCCTGGATGCGTCGGAGACACTGGTGGACGCCAGCACTCTGGAACGCCATCTTGCGGATCCGGCCATTGCCGATATCGTCCGGGCACAGATTGCCGATGTGGAGAAGTTGCGCGTCAACCGGCTTGACTGGCTTCCCGCTACTGAGCAGGAGGCAGTGGTGGAGCGGTTACGGGAGATCAACCCCGCCGCAACCGTGGAAGTGGAACCCAGCCAGGAGGCCGCCCCCGGAACCATCGCCACCCATCGGGAAAACGCGCCAGCCGGACCGGTGATAACAGATACCGTCAGCTTTCCGCATCCGGTGGACCCGGCTGCCGTCCTGGCACTGTTGGATGCCGCCGGACCCGTCATCCTGCGGGCCAAAGGGATGGTGAAAGGCGATGGGCCGGGCACCCCCAGGCAGCTGATTCAATTTGCCGGGGGGCACGGCCGGATACTGGTCACCGGCCCTGGGCGAACCCATGCGCTGGTGCTGATAGGGCATCAAGGCCCAGAGTTCGATGAACTTCTGAACGGGCTGCGCGGCCTGGCCACGCCTCATTGATGCACAACGGTCACCGGACAGGGTGACTTGGAGACCACAATGGAGCTGACACTGCCCAGCAGGCGCTCCTGCCACGGGCCCATGCCGCGACGCCCCATGATAATGCTCGCGGGAGTCTCCTGTTGCTCTGCGTGGGCCACGATGGCTGCCGCCGGATCCCCGCTGGCAAGCTGCACTTCCTGTACCCCGCGCACCTCGCCCAGCTGCTCACGCGCCTGATCGAACACGCGACGGGCCTCCTGCCGACCTGCCTCCTGGAAAGACTCAACCATGCTCTCGCTCATGGCGCCAAAATCCCCCATGGCACCGCCCACGCCACCGATTTCTGCCGGGTGGCGCGGATACGCGAACAGCAGGTGCACCGATGCGCCGGACTTCCGGGCCAGCGTGCCCGCCAGCCGCGCCGCGGCGTCACTGTGCACCGAGCCGTCCACCGGCACAATCAGGGCCTTCAAGCCTGGCTGGTTGGCGGGATGATCGCCTTCATGCACCACGGTAACCGGGCAATGTGCCTTGTGCAGGGTTTCCTCACTCACGCTCCCCAGGAACAGCTTCTTGATCCCTCCCAGGCCCCGGGCACCCATCACCACCATGGTGCCTGCCTGCTCGTTGGCGTGCTGGACGATCACCGTGGCCGGGTCGCCATGGTGCGCCACGTCCTCCACCACCAACTCACTGGCCCGCCCCTGCACCGAGGCGCCCAGCGCGGCCCGCGCCTGTGCCAACGCCTCCTCGGCATGCCGCTGCTTCTGGGCCAGGTCCGCGTCCGTATCCTTGCGGCGGTTGGCCGGTAAATCCATCAGTTCGGCAGGCCCGGAGGGCATCACGTAAAGCAGCTGGACACGGGCGCCGAGCATCAATGCGAGTTGCCCCGCATGGCGGGCTGCCGCGATGGACGGGCCGGAGCCATCCACGGGCACGATAATCGTGGAAACGGTTTGAGTCATGGCTTCACTCCAGCAGCAGGCGCGCACGGCACCTACGAAATACGTCTATTCACACTGCGCGAAGGCTCCATCCCACGGCCCCGGCGCAGTCCATTTTCGCAGCCCGCCGGGCGGCCCCACTGGGCACCGCCCCTGAGGCACCTAGCTTTCGCCGACTTCCTTCATGGCCTCGGCGCGCAAATCCTTGCGCAGCACCTTGCCAACCGGCGTCATGGGCAGTTCGTCGCGGAACACGATCTGCTTGGGCACCTTGTAGTTGGTCAAGTGCTCCTTGCAGTGCTCGCGGATCTGCTCCTCGGTGACCGAGGCGTCGTTGCGCACCACGTAGGCCCGCACGGCCTCGCCGGTTTTTTCGTCCGGCACACCCACCACCCCGGCGGAAGCCAGGCCCGGATGCATGGCGATCACCTCTTCCACCTCATTGGGATACACGTTGAAGCCGGAGACGATGACCATGTCCTTCTTGCGATCAACGATATACAGATACCCGTCCTCATCCATGCGCGCCACATCGCCGGTGTGGAACCAGCCGTCCGTCATGGCCTCTTCCGTGGCATCGGGCCGGTTCCAGTAGCCCTTCATCACCTGTGGGCCTTTCACCAGCAGCTCCCCGGGTTCACCAAGCGGCGTGGGGTTACCGTCGTCATCCACAATGCGGATGTAGGTACTGGGGTTGGGAATACCGATGCTGCCCAGCCGGTTGGCATGACGGGGGTTGGCGGTGACGCCAGGGCTGGTCTCGGTCAAGCCGTAGGCCTGCAGGATGGGATACCCCACCACCTTTTCCCAGCGCTCGGCCACGGGCACCTGCACCGCCGTGCCGCCGCCAATGGTGATGCTGAGATTCTTCGGCGGATTGTTGCGGAACCATTCCTCGTTGAGCAGGCCCGCGAACAGGGTGTTCACGCCGGAGAAGAAGGTGATGTCGTACTTCTCGAAGGCGGGTTTCAGATTCACCGGTGGGCGCGGTGAAGGTATCAGCACGTTGTGGCCACCCACCCGATAGAACACGCCGCTCACCCCGAGGGCGAAGATGTGGTACATGGGCAACGCCGTCAGTGCCGTGTTCTCCTTCGGCAGGTGATCCTTGATGCCCTGATAGGACTGCTCGCCGTTGGCCACCATGTTGCGATGGGTGAGCATGGCGCCCTTGGAACGGCCTGTGGTGCCCCCCGTGTACTGCAGCGCGAACAGGTCATCCAGCTCCACGTCAAACTCGACGCCTTTACCCAGGTGCTTGGCCCCCTGTTGCAGGGCGCTGGTGAACGATTCCGCCGGCACCTCACATTTCGGCACCATCTTTTTCAGCTTCTGGACGGTCTTCACCAGCAGCTTGCGCAGCGGCGGGAAGAAATCCGCCACGCTGGTCAGCAGCACCTTCTCCACCTTGCTCTTGGGCACCACCGACTTCAGCTTGTCGGCAAACATGTCGATCATCACCAGCAGCCGGGCGCCGGAATCCTGCAGCGTATGATCGATTTCCGGCACCGTGTACAGCGGGTTGATGTTGACGATGACACAGCCGGCCTTGGCGGCGCCGAACAGGAAAATGGGGTACGCCAGGCAGTTCGGGCTCTGGATCGCGACCCGGTCGCCCTTCTCCAACTTCAGCTCATGGCGCAGATACGCGGCAAACTGGTCCGAGAGCTTGTCTATCTCGGCAAAGGTCAGCGTGCCGGTGGTACCGGTGGGCAGGCAGGTGGTGAAAGCCGGCTTGTCGGCAAACTCCCGACTGGCCTTGCGCACCATTTCGCCAAAGCTTTTATAGGGCAGTTCACTCAGGTCAGCCTCACGACCTTCGTCGTAATGCACCAGCCAAGGGCGCTCGTCATAGGGTTCGAACCCCGTCTGGCCATTGCTGTTTTCGGTCATGGAACACTCCTCCTTGGGTCCGCTTCGAGGGCGTGCCGCGCCCTTCTTGATCTTGGCGATTTTCTCGCCCGTGGCGTCCAGTCTCGCACTAAAGGAAGCACTGATCTATTCCCATGGTGCTGTGCGGATCCATTCGCGTGCGCTGGCCAGGCGGCGGTCGCAGGCGATGGCCGCCGTACTTGTCAATAACACCAACGCAGTTCAGCGCACGTGCGTGACCTCCTGCCCCAGCATTTCCGGCGTGACCAGCACCACCCCTTCGGGCGAGACATGGAAATTTCTCCGGTCATGCTGCAGATCGTGTCCGATCACCATGCCGTTCGGAATACGACACCCTTCATCCACCACCGCCCGCCGGATGCGCGCTCCGCGGCCGATGGTCACGGCGGGCATGATCACGGAATCCTCTACCAACGAATGGGGCTGCACCACCACCTGGGAAAACAGTAGCGAGTGCTTCACCAGCGATCCCGCAATGATATCGCCGCCGGAGACCATGGAATCCAGCGCCATTCCCGGCAGCTCGCCCTCCTCCGAGTCCACGTTGATGAACTTGGCGGGCGGAAGCTGCGCCTGGTACGTCCAGATAGGCCAGGCGTCATCGTAGATATCCAGTTCGGGGTTCGCGCCAATCAACTCCTGGTTGGCCTGATAGAAGGCGTCCACCGTGCCCACGTCACGCCAATAGGGCTGCCGGCCGGTGTGCGGGTCGCGAAAGGGGTACGCCACCACCCGCGCCTCGTGGATGGCGCGAGGAATGATGTCCTTGCCGAAATCACGCTGCGAACCGGCGTCCTCGGCATCTTTCCGTAACGCCCGGAACAGGAAATCCCGGTTGAACACATAGATGCCCATGGAGACCAGCGCGTTGTCGGGATCCCCTGGAATCGCGGCCGGCTGCTGGGGTTTTTCGTTGAACTCCAGCACACGTCCTTGCTCGTCCACCCGCATGACACCCAAGGCCCGTGCACGGTCGATGGGGGTTTCCACACACCCCACCGTCATGTCGGCGCCGGATTCCACGTGGCGGGCGATCATGGTGCCGTAGTCCATCTTGTAGACATGGTCGCCGGCCAGCACCAGCACGTAGCGTGGATCATGTGCCCGGATGATATCGATACTCTGGTAGACGGCATCCGCCGTGCCCGCGTACCACAGGGGCTGATCCAGCCGCTGCTGCGCCGGCACCAGCTCCACGAATTCACCGAACTCCCCCCGCAGAAACCCCCAGCCGCGCTGCACATGCTGGATCAGCGAGTGCGCCTTGTACTGAGTCAGAACCTGGATGCGCCGGATACCGGAATTAATGCAGTTGGAGAGGGGAAAGTCGATCAGCCGGAATTTGCCACCGAAGGGAACCGCTGGCTTGGTACGCCAGTCTGTGAGATTGGCCAGCCGGCCGCCACGCCCGCCGGCAAGTATCATGGCCAGGGTGTCTCGCGTGAGCCGGCTGACGAAACGCGGATTTCGCTCGAGGAACATCGGCACCCTCTGGAGGTTACTGAAGACGGGCGGGCCACTGCAGCTGTAGGATACTGACCCAGTATCCCGGTGCCAACTTGACCACAGTATCGGCATTGCGCGGAAGGGACACGATGAAGCAACTAACAATTCTGCTTGGACTGATGCTGTGCTGCCTCCCCGTGTGGGCGGACACAGTCATCGAGAGTCGCGACCGTCATGGTGTTCGCACCGAAACAGCCATTTCCGGGCACATGATCCGCATGGAAAGCCGCGATCGCGCCCACCTGTTGCTGAACACCCAAACGGGCGACTTCGTGGCTGTGTTTCCGGGTGCCCGCGAGGTGCTGGACCTGGCCTACGACCTGCCGCCCCTGGGCGTGCTGGAGCCACGCCTGGAACAGCGCCACACCCTGCGCCTCTATCATCTCGGCGAGGGGCCGGTTATTGCCGGGCATGCAACCGAACATTATCGCCTGTCTGCCAACGGCATGGTCTGCGCGGAATACTGGTTGTCCGAGAAGGCGCTGGAACTGCCGGAGATCAGCGAATACCTGAGCGGCTATCGCATTTTCCACCGCCGTCAGCGCGCCGCTTTGGAACTCCAGGGCCTGAGCTATTCACCCTGTGAAGACGCGGAGCACTACGCCTCCGGGCAGTTCCGAACACTGGGGCTACCCATGCGCATCCGGAACACGGAAGGCGAAACACTGCATGAAGTCACCGGCATCTACACCCGGCTCCGGCTGCCCGCCGGCTACTTTGATGTGCCCGAGAGCTACCGTCGTGTGAGCCCCAACCAGTAACCCGCCGCCTGCTGCCGCCGGATGCGTCGGTAATCAGCCGGCGTGTCCACATCCCAGCCCCCGCGCAACTCCCGCACCGTGCCGGGAAACCGGCGCAGCCGTTGGCGCGTAACACACATCACCCGTGACGTGCCCCAAGGCACCGCATGGAACATGGTCGGCCACACCCGGCGTGCTCCCAGGAACACATAGCCGCCATCCTTAGCCGGACCGATGACAAGGTCAGTTGTGTCATCCAGCGCCGCCATTGCCTCCCGCAATAGTCCGGGCCGCACACCAGCGCAATCCGCACCAATAACCAACGCCCAGGCATGAGTCCGCAATGCCGTCTCCAGCGCATGCGCCATGCGGTGCCCCAGATCACCCGGCGATTGCACATGCAGGGTCATGCGTTCCTGTTCGGCCAGACTCCGGAACCAGGGATGGCTTCGGTCCGGGGCACACCAAAGCTGAACCGGGCCGTCCCAAGCTTCACGGATGCAGGCGCCCGTTTGCGCCGCCAGGGCACGATAACGCAGCGCAGCCCCGCGATATCCGAACTCCGCGGCAAGGCGCGTTTTCACCCGACGCGGTACCGGCGCCTTCGCAAACAGAAGCACACACCCAGTCGCCTTCGCCCCATCCGCCATGTTCACCCTCTACCGATAACGCTGCGCCAGCACTGCCGGATCCGCACCCAGAAAATAGGCCAGACGCAGTCTCCACATCAGCCACACCGTACGCGCCACGCCCCGCTGTTCCCAGCGTCGGCCGGAGGTCGCCAGCCTGGCAGCAAGGCATCGCCCGCGGAAGCGCCGCCGCAAGCCCTTGCTGATGGCAATGTCTTCCATTAGCGGAATCACCGGAAAACCACCCACCGCATCCCAGGCGGCGCGCCGCATGAAAACCCCCTGATCCCCAGTGGCCACCCGGGTCAGGCAGGATCGCCGGTTCATGAACCAGGCGATCACGGGAAGCCAGCGTGAGCGCCCGAGGATGCGCACCCGGAACCAGCCCCAGTCCCGCCCGGCGTCAACGGCCTCGAGAATACGTGCATCCGCATCCTCCGGCACCAGGGTATCCGCATGCACGAACCAGAGGATGTCGCCGCGAGCCGCATCCGCGCCCGTATTCATCTGCAGCGCACGACCCCGGCCGCTGTGCAGCACGCCGTCCACGTAGGGCCGCGCCAGTTCCACGGTGGCATCCCGGCTCCCGCCATCCACCAGCAGTACCTCGTGCCCGCCGGCACGGATGGCCTGCAGGCGCTGCAGCGTGGAGACGATGCCCTCGGCCTCGTTGAGTGCGGGAACAATTACAGAAATCATGGTGGGCCGATTATTGGTGAAAATCGCGAAGGATGGTATTTTATTGCCCGATCGTGGGGCCGTAGCTCAGTTGGGAGAGCGCGTCGTTCGCAATGACGAGGTCGGGGGTTCGATTCCCCCCGGCTCCACCAAAATCCCCATTTTTTACCATTTTGAATCAATTATATATCGAATTCCGGATGGTGTAGATTCACGGCATGCCCTCCCCTTGGCAGGGGCGGCGATACTTGCCGGATATCCTCAGGACCGCCTCGGAGTGGTCCTTGTCCTCCTTACCTTCAACAACTCCTGCAAGTCGCTACCCACGATGTCCAGGCGCCTTCGTAGCCACAAAGAAAGAGGTGGTAATGCCCGGAACTTCTGGTGGCCCGCGAAATCATAATTTCGGGCTACCAAATGGGTAGTGCATCGACACGGATCTGAATTGGGTTGCAAGCGCTAAATCGGGGCGACGGTCGCGTGCAGGAAGGACAGCCACGCTCCGATCAGGAACACCACCAGGTGCTCTCACCAACTGGTCTCCGCCCGGCGCTACACAGCTTGGCATAGTAATACTCCGTCAACTTTTCGCCTATGGAGGCTGGCGTGAAGAGCGTGTGGGTTTTCTTGGTGCTGCTCCTGATCTGGTGGGTGCTGGACGGTCCGCACAGCCTCGCGGTGGGCGTGACTGCTGCGGCACTGGGGTCGGTCCTGTTCCACGTGCTCGGTTTCCGGCCAGGGTATCGAATCCAGCTTCTCAAGCTGCCGCAGTTTGCCACTTACTTCGTCATTGAGTCCTTTCGGGGTGGATCGGATGTCGCTGGCCGCGCCCTCGATCCCGCGCTGCCGATCCATCCGCACCTGTTCGATTATGCCGTGCACCTCCCTGCTGGCCAGCCACGGAGTCTATTCATGGGCGTCATCGGATTGCTCCCCGGCACGTTGAGCGCGGATCTTTCGGCGGATGGACAGGTGATTCGTGTGCACGCGATCAACGAGGATCCGGCACCCGCGGTCGAGGAACTTGAACGCCGCATCGCCAGGCTGTATGGCCTGGAAGGCGGCGCGTGATGCTCACCTGGCTGCTCCCGGCCATCATCCTATTCCTGCTCGGCAACCTGATCGCCGGGCTGTGGCGCGTCTGGCGCGGGCCCTCGGATGCGGACCGGATGCT
>SLCE01000235.1 GCA_007125985.1 Ectothiorhodospiraceae bacterium
TCCGCCGTGGCAGCCGCCAGCAGATCCATCACCTCGCTGGGATGGGAGTCCACCGTACGGATGCCTAGCAGCATACCGCTCCCCAGATCGACATAGCCGGCCGCCACACACTCCGGAATGGAAGCCGTCGCGTTCTGAAGTGCCATATCCAGTTTATCTGCCATTACTCCACCCTTCTCCTTATCAAAAGAACCCTTCACGGGTATTGCGTCCTCAGACCATGTCTGCGGACGTCCTGCTCTGCGCGACACAGCGCGCAAATCTGTCAAGAAACTGCACCTGCGCATCCGACTGCACCCAACGCGGATCCAGCCGCCGCACGTATTCCAGCGCCTCAACCGCTTTCTGCCCCTCCCAGATCAGGTAGCAGGCCAGCACCGTACCCGTCCGCCCGAGCCCGGCGTAGCAATGCACGGCAATGACAGCACCAGCCTCGAGAGCCGACTCGATATCGGCGCACAAGGTCCATGCCTCGGTCACCGTTGGCGGGTGCATATCCGCAATCGGGCACCAGATACCCCGCATGCCGTAGTGCGAAAGCAGCTCCGCATCCATTGGATCCTCGGTCAGGGTGATCAGAACATTGATACCCATGCGCCGGAGGGCCTCCATGTCATAATCCACCGGCTTTACAACACCAGGGCGTGGCGTACCGGCCAGACGCCCCCGTTTCACCCAGAGAAAGCCAGTGGGACCGCCCATACCGGCTGCCTCCAGCCTGGCCGCGTCCGGAATGGGCGCCGGGGGCGGGCTGTCTTCGGCAAGCTGCGCCGGATCAGTACCTGGTGATGGAACCGAACAACTCCCAGTACGGACGAACTGCGCGGTGATCTCCGTTTGCGGCGCACGCAGAACGCTCTCCGTCGGCCCTGTCTCCTGAATCACGCCTCCAGCCAGAAATACGGCCTGACCACCCGCATGGAGCGCGTGCTGCTGGTTGTGCAATACCACCAGCACTGCCCGCCTGTTTGCCTCGGCACGCACCTGATCCAACAGCGCGTGGGCTTCCGCTTCGGCCAGGCCGGTCGTGGGTTCGTCCAGCAGGACCAGCGCCGGATCCGCCGCCAGCAGGCGCGCCAGCGCCAGCAAGCGTTGCTCATGCAGCTCAAGGTTGACGGCAGGCTCCTCCAATCGGGGAATCAGTAGATCCAATTCCAGTTCCCGGAGGAGTTCCTTCGCCAGGTCGCGATGTTCCGATGGTCTGCACAGACCGCGCCGCGGGTGCCCGTGAATCACGTTCTCCCACACGGTGGCGAGATAAAGGCGCGCACTCTGCACGGACAGGGCCGGCCGGTTTCCATTGGCCAATGGGCGACCTCTGTAAGTGGCGGTTCCCCACCAGCGGAATGCCGGGTTGTTGTCATTCAGGCCCGCAATACTGCGCACGAGTGTGGATTTGCCAGTGCCCGATGGGCCCAGCAGCACAGTCACACCCGGGCCGGACACCTCCAGGTTCAGGCTGGCCAGCGGCACCTTGTTGCCAAAGGCGACGCCGAACTCCTGAAGGCCCAACACCACGTCCCTGTCACTTTGCTCTTCCTTCATGCTCATTTTTTACCGCTTCACTGTTGGGTCCAGCATGGTGAGCAGCAGCATCAACAGCGTCCGAATGTCTTCCGGCGCCCGGGCGTCCACCTCGACCACCGGCACGTTCAGGCCCAGTGATTGCAGACGCTCCTGGTAGCTCCGTAACCCGGGTCTCGGCGCTTCGTCCATCCGTGTCACGCCGACCACCAGATCGGTTTCGTTGACGAAATCGCGAAATGCGCTGACGTACTCCTCAAGTTCCTGCAAGGGGTCCGCAGAGGTGTTGGACATCAGCAACACCAGACCCACGGCGCCCTTGGAGAGGATGTTCCACATGTAATCGAAGCGCTTCTGACCAGGCGTGCCGTAGAGGTGGACTTTTCCGCCTTCAACGCTGATCTGGCCGTAATCCATGGCGACCGTCGTCGCCTCCTTCATGGCCTTGACGGCGTCCGTGGCCTTTTGCTCAGTGGACACCACCGGCACATCACTCACGGCAGCAATCGCTGTGGTTTTCCCCGCACCGGGCGGGCCCGAGAACAGGATCTTGTTCACATGCCCCCCGACGATTTCCGAAGCTTGTCCAGCAAGGCGCTCAGCAACCCGCCGCGTTGGACCGGCTTGTGCTCCGGCGCAGGCGTTATACGGCGGTTAACAGCATGCGCCACGCCTGCACACCAGGCAGCACTGATGAAGCGGTTCACCGTTGCAACGGGTACACGCAGATGACCGGCAGCCACGGCGATAGAGGTTGGATGGCGCGCCATCAAGGCCGCCAACCGGATCTCGTCAAACGTCACGGGGAGGCGCGTCAGGTTAGGCCAATAGCGAAGGCCGAATACATCCAGGCGGGACAGGGAAGCGGGAAGACGACCGTTGGACGCCTCTGCCCCGCCAACCCAGAGCAAAGCCTCCAGGGAGCCGCCCCGTGGGACATCGGCCAGTGCCACTTCCTCTCGGGCGCTCAGCGCGATCTCCTCCACCGATACGCGCTGTTCACCGACCAGGGGTTTCCAGTCTTTGATACAGCCAATGAATACACCGCGCGCCGGCACGAGGACCAGTTCTCCGGCAACAGGGTGAATGAACCGGGTGGAACGCTCCTCGTCCACTGCTTGTTTAAACTTGCCCACAAGATGGTCTTCGGGAGTAAAGGCTCCCGAGGCCGGCGCCACTTTGTGCCCATCTGCCAGTGTTTCGGTCAGCATCATCTCCTCCCGCGAACCTAGGACGGCCGCGAACGGTCACGCGGAAAACCGCGAATCTGCCCCGCCAATCTGGCAGGAACGATATTGTTGTTTGAATTCAGCCGAACGTGTCCTGAGCGGACACGCGGCTTACCGCGAGGGATGGGCGGAAGAACTACCAATGCCATGGGCGGGACATGGGCCACACAGCATGTAATTTCATGCTGCCCTTGACTTAAGTCATTGTCAACAGAGGGCGGCGGGAAGCGTTTCCGGCGTTCCTGGGGGGGCGGGTGTTACGGGAGGCAGCGGGCCTGCCTCCCGGTTTGAGGACTTGGCGACCGCGCTAGCGACGGAACACCAGTTGCAACGGCGGGTACAGCGCCACTGCAACCGCTGCGCCGACCCCGATTCCTGCGCCGACCAGGGCCGCGTAATCCAGCAGCCCGGACAACTGGGCCATGGTGGCTCCTGTCCACGGTGGCAGCAGGAACACGGCACCCACGGCGGCCACAACGCCCACCAACGCGGCGGAGCTCACGGCCGGCTGCACACGCAGCGTTCCGCGGCGCAGGAACAGAATGGCGATCAGCACCAGTTCCACCACCACCAGCACCGCCAGAGGCAGCAACACGGGCCGGAAGAATTCGAGCAATACGGCGAGAATACCTGTCAGGGAAAAGGCCATGGTTCCACCTCCTCAAATCCGGCCACGAAGCATGGCGTTGTAGGCCGCATGCAGCATGCGATCCTTCATCACCCAGGGCACCCAGTGCTCTTCATAAGGGTTGATGAAACCGAAGGAAGGCACCATCTTCAGCTCGTAGTCGAACTCCACCAGAATGCCCCGCCCCCGTTCGGTGATCAGCGGGCAGGAGGTGTAGCCGTCATAACTCGCCCGCATCCCACGCCCGGCGATCAGCGAGATCAGGTTTTCCGTGGCCACCGGCACCTGCGCCTTGACGCTGGCCGCCGTCTTGCCGATGGGAGTACCGACCACGTCACCAGCGCCGAACACGTTCGGGTAGCGCGTGTGCTGCATGGTATGACGATCCACCGCGAGCCAGCCGGCAAAAGCCGCCTCGTCCGAGGCCAAAGCGCTGTTCCGTACACTGTCCGGCGCGGTCATGGGCGGAACCACGTGAATGAAGTCGTAATCCAGAGTGCGTTCGCCGTCACTTGTGGCAAACGTGGCCTCGCGGCGACCGGGGTCAATACCGACCAGGCGATGCTCCCAGTTGATGGCAATATCCCGGTCCTCCGGAAAATGCTCCTTGAGGAACACATTCATATCCGGCTGGGAAAACAGCGCTTGCGACGATTCGAAATACTGAATGTCTGCATTGCCACGGGAACCCGCCTGGCGCAGCCCGTGTTCCGTAAGCATGGTGACCTTGAGCGGGGCTCCGGCGCACTTGATGGCACCCGGCGGTCGGGTGAACAGCCCGGTACCGCCGGAGTCGATGAACCGCTGGATCGCCTGCCAGGTGCGGCCGGCATGATCCGGATTATCGTAGACACAGCCGATGCCGTTGCTACCGATCAGCGATGGATCCATACCGTCGATGGCATCAAAATCCAGTCGCAGCCCGTTGGCCACGAGGAGGTAATCGTAATCCACCCCGCGACCGGACTCCGTGTACACCCGATTATTGTCGGGATCGAACTCAACCACGGTCTCCTTGATCCAGTTCACACCGGACGGCATGTAGCGGCTGTTCTGATCAATGACCCGCGCGGGCTCCCAGGCCCCGGTAGCCACCAGTGTCAGGCCCGGCTGGTAGTAGTGCACTTCACGACTGTCGATGATGGTAATCCTTGCGCCGTCCAGCCCGCGACTCAGACGCGCGGCCAGAGAGATACCTGCGGCGCCTGCACCGACAATGACAATGTTCGCGCGCGTACTGACCGCTCGTGCGGTATTTGACGACAGCAACGTACTGGCGCCGAGTCCAGAGGCGGCGAGCGCGGCACCGGTGGCGGAATAGGACAGAAAGCTGCGCCTTCCCGGACTGACGTCCGCAGAAAGGGACGTACCTTTGCTGGAATTCCGGAAGAATTTCATGGGGATCTCCTCACACATACGCCTATGCCGGCGCCTGCTGCCGGATCGGGGCCCGGCGGCCGCTCAGGCCGCCGTCGCAAGCCCGGCTTCGTCATGCATGAGGAATTATTGTACAGCCCTGCGGGAACGCTCAGTGATTAAGTCACACAACCCAACCGGATACCGTCTGGGTACGCGCAGAACGATTCCCTAACCGGGCAGTTCGCGTCAATTACGAGGGGCTCGTGCAACGCCCGCGGGAGGCCACGCAGCCCTTCATCGATGAAGTTCACCGGCACGTTCCGGTTGATAGGTGATGTCCACAATCCGATAACGCTCGCTGGCGCCGCCCGGCGTGGGCCAATCGATCTCCTGCCCGACCGAGAGCCCCAGCAAGGCGCTGCCCACCGGTGCAAGTATCGACACCTTGCCGGGCGACCCGTCGATATCAGAGGGGTAACACAGTGTGAGTTCCATTTCCTTGCCGGAACGCTCCGCCAGAAACCGGACCGTGGAGCGCATGGTCACGACCGTGGGGGGTACCTCCTCCGGTTTCACGATCTGTGCGCGCTCCAACTCCTCCCATAGCAACTCCACCACTGGGTGGTTCTGGTCCTGCTGCTCCAGCAAAGTCTCAATGCGCTGGACATCCAGACTCGAAACGACGATACGTGGCCTCTCCGCCATCTCGGATATACCTCAACCTGGCATAAGAAAAAAGGCGCCCGCAGTCTCTCCATGACGCGGCGCCTCTCAGGGGCTGCACCGGAACAGATCCACTCCGCGACCGCATTGCCTGAAACACGGGTGGCAGGATCTTCGGTGCGTTCCTGATCATTACGGATCAAGTTCAGAGAAAAGTCCAGCCGCGAACAGGTGGACCCAAACAGGAGCGTCTACCGTTATAACATTTTGTTCTATTTGGCCCATTTTTAATTCCCCTCCTTCAGCATACAATTCCCAGCATGCAATCGGCTGCACGAATAGGTGTCATCATGCGAAATCTGATTTTCATTGGCCTTGTGGCCTTGACGCTGCCCTTCACGGCATCTGCCCGTGACCTGCAGCCCCTGGTTTCCGTGGATTGGTTGGCAGACCATCTCGGCGAAGAAGGACTGGTTGTGGTGGACGTTCGCAGTTCCATCGACGGCAGCGAACGGGAGGACTTCGAGGCCGGACATATCCCGGGCTCGGTGTACAGCAACTATATGACCGCCGGATGGCGAGTGGAACGTGACGGGGTGCCCGCTGTGCTGCCACCGGAAGAGGACCTGGCGGAGCTCATCGGATCACTCGGCATCGACAATGACACCGATGTGGTCATCGTGCCGGCAGGCGTGGGTTCCACCGATTTCGGCAGTGCTGCCCGGGTTTACTGGACGTTCAAGGTGCTCGGCCATGATCGCGTCGCCATCCTGAACGGCGGATATACGGCCTGGGTCGAGGCCGGCAAACCGGTGGACCAAGGTTGGAATGAGCCGCAAACCGCGCATTTTGAGCCAGACTTCCGCCCGGAAATGGTGGCCAGTGCGGACGATGTCGAGGATGCGCGCGCCAACGGCGTGCAGCTCATTGATAATCGTCCAGCGGACCAGTTCCTGGGTCGGGACAAGCATCCGGCGTCCCGGGCCCCGGGGACGATCCCTGACGCACTGAACCTGGAAGAACACAAGCTGACCCGCGAAGGCACGGCTTTCCTCATGGACCAGGACACCATCACGGCGCTGATGGACGAGGCCCGTATTGACCGCGACCAACAGGCAATTTCCTTCTGCAACACGGGACACTGGGCTGCGCTGGGCTGGTTCGCCATGAGCGAGATCGCCGGATACACCGATCTGGCCATGTATGACGGCTCCATGGTGGACTGGACCCAGGACGAGAACCGTCCCCTGCAAACCGAACGGCGTGGTCTGGGCGGCCTGATTGATCGCTTCCGCAACTGAGTTTCACATTCATGTCTGCAACTGCTGAAAGCTTGAAGGCGGGCGCCCCCCAGGGGGCGCCCGCGCCAGTTTCCGACGACCGTCGCGTCGACGGTTTCGTTGTCGGCGTATCCATCATCGGTCTGCTGCTGCTCGGCGCTCTCATCGCTCTGGAGACGGCTCCGTTTCTGGTTGGCCTGTTCGCAGTCGGCACCGTGCTGGGCATCGCGCTCTACCATGGTGCTTTCGGCTTCACCGGCGGCTGGCGTTCGTTTGTGGTGAAAAAACGGAGCGCCGGCCTACGGGCCCAGCTTGCTCTGCTGGCACTGGCATCCATGTTATTTATCCCAATTCTTGGGAGCATCGAACCTGGCTCCGGGATGTCCGGTGCGGTGGCGCCGGTGGGTGTGTCCCTGGTGGTCGGTTCGTTCCTGTTCGGCTTCGGGATGCAACTGGGGGGCGGCTGCGGCTCGGGTACCCTGTTTACCGTGGGGGCCGGCAATATCCGCATGGTGCTCACGCTGGTCTTCTTTATTGTCGGCAGTGTGATCGGCACCCTGCACCTGCCCTGGTGGCTGGAACTGCCCGGCGTGAATCCCGTCAGCCTGATCAGCGGACTGGGCATCTGGGGCGCGCTGGCCATTCAGCTTGCGCTCTGCGGGGCGCTTGCCTGGTGGGTGACGCAGATCGAACGGCGCCACCACGGGGCAATAGAACAGCGGGTGTTCTCCGGCCCTGACCGCGGTTATATCAGCAATCTGTTCAAGGGTCAGTGGCCGTTGTTCTGGGCCGTTGTGGTGCTCGCCGTGGGCAACCTGGGTGTGCTGCTGCTCTCCGGCCACCCTTGGGGAATCACATTCGCCTTCGGTCTGTGGGGTGCGAAGATCCTGCAGGCTGTGGGCGTGGACATGAGCCAGTTCGAGTTCTGGACCTGGGACTATCCGTCACTGGCCCTGGCTGACAGCGTACTGGTGAACGTCACGTCCGTGACCAATTTCGGCCTGCTGCTGGGCGCCATGCTTGCCGCCGGCCTGGCCGGTCGCTACAACCAGGCGAGCAGTGGCCGTATCCCGCCGCGTTCGCTGCTGGCAGCGGTGCTGGGCGGGCTCATCATGGGGTACGGTGCCCGGCTGGGCTTCGGCTGCAATATCGGCGCGCTGTTCAGTGGTATTGCCTCCGCCAGTTTGCATGGCTGGATCTGGTTCGCCGCCGCCTGGGTCGGCTCACTGCTGGGCATTCGTGCGCGGCCGTGGTTCTCGCTGTCGAACAGCTAGGAGGCCTGATGAGCACCGTACAACGACACTACAAACGCTGGCGTGTGATCGTCATCCTGATGCTGATCGGTGGCGTGGTCATGGCCGATCACATCGGAAGCCCCACGTTCCGCATGAATATGGGCGAAGGCGGCCTGGAAACCACGCTCTCGCAGCGCCAGAGCCAGACCAGCGCCTGTGCACCCTGTGGTGCCCCTTGTCGCCCGGAGGACTGAGGCACCGGCAGTACCGGGCAGGGATGCCCGTATCCTCCGAACTCAAGTAAGCACCGCCACCCGAGGGAATGGCTTTACCTCGCGAAAGATTAGTAAACTGCCGCGAACAAGCAGCTTCCACTGGAAACGGACATGGCTATTCACAACCGCCCGATCGCCGAGCGCATCGAGTGGCTGATAGACCTGGGGCGGGAACATTCCAAACGGTTCTGCACTCCCGAGGCGCAGCTGGCGCGCCGACGCTATCTCGCCTCCCATGACACCGCGCTGATCGCGCTGAAGTGCATGGATGGCCGCATCCACCTACCCTACGCCACGCGGACTCCGCCGGGCATCATCCGTCCATTCCGCAACCTGGGCGGCATCTTTGATCTGGGGTGGCCGTATCTGGGTGAAATGCTGACAGACGCGGTGGACACAGCCGTTGCCGACGGTCGTCGTGTGCTGATCATGATCACCTACCATTACTCCCGCGGCGCGCAGTCACGCGGATGTGCGGGGTTCGATTGCGACCTGGAGTCCGCATATCGCCATGCACGGAGCATCCGGGATCAGGTGCAGAGCGTGTATGGCGACGCACATCAGACCGTTTACCCCCTCATTTGCGGCTTTGAGACCGACCTGGATGCCCTTGTCTTGCATGGCCCGACAGGCAACGTTCTGGACTTGGCGAAACAGACGGTCACAGACAGGGACACCCTGACATCGGAACTGAATTCGCTCCTTCCAGATATGCCACAGCAGGTGCTGCGTGATCTGCTTCCCCTGGTGGAGGGTAATATCCGCCATGTGGGCGAATTACGTCACCGGGACCGCCAGCTGGACATCGAGCATCACGAATGGGTGATCTGCCTGGGACGGGGTTTCGACTTCCTGCATGTGCCCAATGTTGCCTTGATCATCGGGCCCTACAGCCCGGATCTCTCCCACCCCATTCGTCAGGCGGCGGGCATCATACGATCCAATATGGAACAGGAACGCATTCCCGACGACGGTTTTCTACTCTTGTCTTCATCCCCCTACGATGAACACGGGGCGGACCGGGCCCGGGCGACACTGAAATCCCGCTTTCTGGCCGAATTCGCGGCCCAGGTGATCCGCGATGCGGAACCGGAACTCTCCCGGCGCATGATCCGGCGCACCGCGGTGCTGAACTGGCAAACGCGGCGCCTGGAGCCGTTGCCGGACACACCCGACCGTCTCCATGACTTTCAGTAACGCGCAATTGCATCCAGCGGAACTGCCGGCGCTGGCGGATATCCAGTTGCAGCCGGTGGCTGACGGCTACGCCCGATACCGTCTATTGCATGCCCTGCTGGTCTGGATTCCAGCCCTGATCCTGCTGTCCCTGCTGCCGACCCAGGGACCGTGGCCCGGCCTGCTTCCGCTAATCGGGGTATGGGGCCTCGTCGGACTGGGCCCCTTGTACAGCGCACTGACCTGGTTGGAAGCGCGACGCCGGGCATATGCCCTGAGAGAACACGACCTGATCTACCGGAGTGGGCTCTTTGTGCAAAGGACGCGCATTCTTCCCGTGGCACGCATCCAGCATGTGGAAACCGTCAGCGGGCCATTGGAACGCCTGTTCGGTCTGGTCCGCCTGAATTGCTTTACGGCTGGCGGCAGCAGTGGGGATCTGCTGCTGGCAGGGCTGGACGCGGCCACCGCGGCGCAGGTGCGGGACTATCTGTTGCAGCGTGTTGAGCCTGGGCCGGCTCCGGACCACATCCCGCCTGATGACTGAACCGCCATACCACGCCTGGCACCGCCTTTCTCCCTGGGCAATGATCTTTCTGCTGGCCCGGGGTGTTACGGAGTTCGCCCGTCAGAATCTGCCACTACTCATTGGCGCCGGCGCCTGGATCACCTTCGTCGAGCGGGTCGGTCTGCAGCAAGTGACTGTTGGTGCCTTGCTCCTGCTGCTGTTCGCCGCACTGCTTACTCTGATTTACCATCGCCGTTTCCGGTTCCGGCTGGAAGAAGACGTGCTCCGGGTTCAGAAGGGCCTGGTCCGACAGGTTGAACTGAAGGTGGAGATCTCACGGATCCAGCGCCTCGCTGTGGAGCAGCCAGTCTGGATGCGCCCATTCAACATCGTACGCCTGTCCCTGGATACGCCGGGGGGAATAACCACTGAGGTTGAGCTTCCCGGCATTCCCCGCCAGCTGGCCGAAGCATTCCGTACCCAACTCAGCAGCCGACTGGACCAACAGCCTGAGACATTGGCGCAGGACTCGGATACAACACCGTTGTTCGTGATCACGCCCGTCGCGCTCACGCTCCACGGGCTCAGTAGCAACTCTGTCTACATCCTGTTGGCCGCGATCAGCCCGTTTCTGCGGCCACTGGAAGACCTGATCAGACGTCAGATCGAGCAACCGGATCAGCCGCCCTGGCTGCAGCACCTGGCAGAATCCCCGGTGCTTGCCGGGTCCGCGTTGCTTGCCGGGCTCTTTGTGCTGCTGCTTGCCGCATCGGTCCTGACCGCCTGGTTGCGGTATTACGGCTTCACACTGACCAGCGCACGCGGCCAGTACGCACAGCATAGCGGCCTGCTCAATCGCCGGGAGCAGACCTTGAGCGCGGACCGGCTGCAGGCTGTGGACGCGGTGCAAACCATGCTCGGGCGGGCACTGGGGCGGCATTATCTGATCTGCCGGCAGTACGGAGGTGGTGCCGCAAGCGATCAGGCCGGAGCCAATTTCCTGATACCGGGCCTGGATCGCAATACGATGGAGGCCCTGACCAGACGCTTCCTGCCCGGCCTCGATCTCCCTGCCCCCCTCCTCCGGGTACACACCTATTACCGGAGGGTCATTGCCTTGCGCGTTGGTATCGTGGGGGCATTGCTGGGTGGCGGGCTGGGAATGTGGTACGGCCATCCGGGCTGGCTGGCAGTGTCGGCAACGGCCGTGGCGCTTGCCTGGCCGATCGGCTATCTGCGCTGGAGAACCGTGGGATGGGCAGCAACACCGGGACACCTGATCGTGCGGCGTGGCCTGATCGGACAGCGTTCCACCCTGTTTCCGGTGGAACGCGTGCATGCCGTCCTTGTGCGGCAGAGCTGGTTCCAGCGCCGCCACGGTGTGGCTTCACTGCAGTTGACACTGGCCAGCGGGCCTGTGGTGATACCCTATATCGAGGCTGACACGGTGGCGCGGCTGGCCGATCGGGTCCTGTACCGCGTCGAGTCGCAGGAGCGGCGGATCATGAATCAGGAACCCACCCATCAATGGACTGGCGACTAACAACATCTCTCATCCTGGCACTGCTGCTTGCCACCTCGACGACATACGGCAACGCAATCTACCGTTGGACCGATGCCCAGGGCCGCACCCATTACGGCGATGAACCACCCCCCGGTCAGAACGCTGAGCGTATTCATACCGATGGCCGACGGGCATCCTCCAGCCCATCGGAGCGCGTGCGGCAGATCCGCTGCCGGGACTTCCGCGGGGCACTGGATCAACTCGACGCGCTGGAGGACGTGGAACCGGATAATCCCCGCTGGCTGGCCGCCCGTGAACTTGCCAAACGGCGCATAGATCAATGGTGCGACAACTAGGGAAGCACTGAGCTATTCCCCGGGCCACCACCTCGGCTCAGTCGTCTTCCCGTTCGCTGTCCGGCGGCGACTGCCACGGCCAGCGCCCCTCCACCTCCAGATGAAGCGTCATACTGAGAAAGGTACGGATGAGCACAATGGCGGCAAGAACCGCGATGCTTGTCAGCCCCTCCGGCACTGTAATCGTCTTGATGATGTCCCCGGCGATGAGAAAATCCAGCCCCAACAGCAGGGAGCGCCCCATGCGGTGACGATAGGCGATGTAAGCGGCATGACTGTTGAAGCGGCCCGGATGGGCCAGAAACCGGGCCGTCGCCACCGTAAAGCCCACCAGCATCACCAGCACCCCGGCGGCCTCGAACCCGATGACAACTAACTCAACTCCCTGCATCAACACAGCACATCTCCTTCGTTATTCGCGACCGTGGCGGAACTCATGCTGCAACTATCGGGACTTGGCGTCCAACCAACGGGTAAGCGACAATGCCGCGGGCACACAAACAGGAATCTCCCATGGAACGCCCAGAGAAAGAACGCCTGCTGCACTGGATGGGCATCGGCTGCCTGGCCCTGTCTGTACTGGTGCTGTTCATGATTGGCCCCCTTTGGGAACGGCTGGGCGTCTGGAGCATGGTGCTTTGGGTCGCACTGGGCGGCGCCGGTATGCTGCTCCTGCAAAAGGGGCCGCCACCGGACGTGCCGGATTGAGAATTCGCCAGCCCTATAATCCGCTGTATATATCCAGCACACCGTTGATTACGAATTGCACAGCGAGCACCGCCAGGATGATGCCGAACAGCCGCGTCACGATCTCTTTGCCGATATCGCCGAGCAGGCGGACCAGATAACGCGAGTACACCATGGCGAGATAACAGGCGCCCGTGGTCAGGCCAATGGCGACAAACACCAGGATCAGGTGCCAGCCTGTGGGTGCCTGACTGGTGAGAATCATCACCGTGGCAATCGAACCCGGGCCACTGATAAACGGAATGGCCAACGGGATCACCGACACATCCTGGGCCAGGCGCCCGTTCCCGCGGGGATCATCCCCCGCCACTTCCTCACCCTCATCCTGCCCTTTGCGGATCATGCCCATGGCGATGCCGAAGAGGATCAGGCCACCGGCGATGCGGAATGCCTCTAGCGTGATACCGAACAGCTTGAAGATCAGCCCACCCAGTAAAGCGAAGGTCACGAAAATACCGGTCGCTATCAACGTGGATCGGCGGGCCACCGCCTCGCGGGTTTCGTCCGAGGCCCGGGACATCAGTGACAGAAAGGCAAAAGCCGTGGTCAGCGGATTAACGATCACAAACAGGGCCGATATGGTGATCAACCAGTATTCAAACAACAAGCTGAGCTGCATGAACCAGGGCTCCCTGTGGATTTCTGCCGCCCCATCATAGCGTTGATGGGTGACCCCGTGTCACGCGACCAGCGCCGTCTGGCCCTCAGAGCCACCAACGGAACTGCCAACCCAGCCAGCCGCCCAACCGCTCCCACCAGGGATGACGCCCCAGGCTATCGAGGGTCACCTCCGTAGCGAGCCGCAGGTCATCCTCGAACTGCTGGCGCAGTGCCAGGCAGGTTGCGCTATCCGTGGTGACGTAGTGAATCTCGTAGTTGTGGAGAAAGCTGCGGAAATCCAGATTGGCGCTGCCGATACTCGCCCAGTCCGCATCTGCCACCATGGTCTTGGCATGCAGCGTACGGGGCGTGTATTCAAAAATGCGCACTCCCGCGCGCAGGAACCGCGCATACAGATGCCGGGCCGTGAGCTGCAGCAAGCGAATATCGGAGCGGGCCGGGAGCAGCAGACGCAGCTCGAGTCCGCGCCGAGCCGCATCCACCAGATGGCGGGCCGTAAGGGGGTCTGGCGCGAAATAGGGCGTGGTCAGATAGACCCGTTCCCTCGCCCGATGCAGACCCAGGCGCAACAGGTAGCGCATGGCATGCCGGTGTCGGGGCAATCGGTTGGTCACAAGCATATCCCCCGCCAGCAAGTCCGGCGGCCGCGGACGGCGCAGATCGGCGGGCACGCGCCGGGTCCAGAACAGCTCAAACAGCTCCGCACCCTGCCGCGCCAGGTACTCGCTATCCAGGCGCACATGTGTGTCGCGCCAGCGTTCGTCACCATGAAACCGCCGGCTGCTTTCCTCGTGGATATTGAAGCCACCGAGATAGACGAATGCCTGATCCACGATCAAAAGCTTGCAGTGATTCCGGCGGTTGTAGCGCCACGGATCCCGCCAGGACCAGCGGTGAAACCGGCGTACCCGGACCCCCGCCTCCCGAAGCCGGCGCTGGAGCCGGCGCGGAAACAGGAAAAGACTTCCCGCGGCATCGATATGCAGTCGCACGTCCAGGCCGCGGCGCGCGGCCCGGGCCAGAGCGGCTGCGATCCTGCGGCCCACGCGATCACCTTTGAAGATGTAGGACTCCATCCAGACACGCTGCCGCGCCTGACCGATGATCCGGACCATATCGTCATACAGGTCATCGCCTTCGTGAAATATCTGCCTGACCATCGGTGTCGTCCGTGGAACCCCGTTTCTGCGCTTGCGCCTATCCCCTGTCGGCGCGACCATGGACCCCTGCTCCTGACGAGACAACTCCATGTCGGAACCGCACCAGCCAATGCACCATGTGTTGCTCGCCTACCTGTTCGCCGGCTGGCACATGCGTCAAATGCCGCGCCAGACACGGGAACAGCGGCGCCAGCGGGCAGCCTGGGCGCGGGATCATGCAGCGCGCTTCGCCGGCCGCTGGTTTATCATTGCCCTACTGAGCTGGATGCTGCATATGTCCCCGCTGGGGGCGTTGTTTGTTATCGCCGGTGTTCCCCTGCTGGTCATCGTTTTTCCGGTAGCGCTCATCATCGGCCTGTTGCACCTGCTCTTGCAGATTCTGGGGCAGCAGCGAGCAGGCCCGCCACGCATCGATCCGCCCCAGGACTGGCCCGATGATGACCATCGCCCTTAAGGAAGCACTGATCTATTTCCACAGTGCTTCCTTAAATGGGGGTCCCAGACGCTCAGACGCCCGTTCCCACCTCTGCATCGCTGAGCTGCTTATGACTCCCGTCGCAAAAGGGCGCGTTGCGCGTTTGCTTACAGCGGCAGAGGAACGCGGGGCCGCTCTTTTCAGCTGTGAATTTCAGTGGGCGCATCCCGGTCTCCTTGTGGGATCCGTCACAGAACGGCTGGCTGGCCGATAGCCCGCACACACAAAAGGCGTACCGCTTCCCTGCTTCCAGCTCCACGCGCGCCGGGCTGTTGGCCGCAACAATAGGCTTATCCATAAAGACTCCTCCGGAAACGTCCGATACAGTGTGCCATCAATCCGGTAATATCGTGCAGGGTCATCACGCCACGGATCCGAGGAGAATACCGTTACCATGACGTTTCACGCCATGACCTGCACGGCCCTGACCGGCCCCCGTTCCCTACGGCTGCAGACGTACCCGTCGCCACCCATGGAATCCGGCAAGGTCCGGATCGCGGTGCGCGCCTGTGGGGTCAACTATCCCGACCTGTTGATGACCTACGGTCGTTACCAACTGCGACTTGAGCCGCCGTTCGTCCCGGGCATGGAAGTGGCCGGAGAGGTGCTTGAGACAGGCCCGGGAGTGGAGGATGTGAAGGCTGGGGATCACGTGATTGCGTCGACCCGGGCCAATGGTTATGCGGAACAGGTGGTGATTGACCGGAACCTGGTTTTCCACCTGCCCCCCGGGTTCACTCACGCGGAAGGCGCGACCTTCTCAGTTGCCAGTCGGACCGCCTACCATGCCCTGGTCGACCGAGGGAATCTGCAAGCGGGAGAAACCCTGCTGGTGCTGGGCGCCACCGGTGGTGTCGGTCTCACCGCGGTGGAACTTGGGAAGCTGCGCGGTGCGCGTGTCATCGCGGTAGGCTCCAGCGATGAAAAACTCGCCGTCGCCCGGCAGCAGGGCGCTGATGCGGTGGTGAACTATCTTCACCAGGACTTCCGTCAAGCCGTCCGGGACCTGACCGGCGATGCCGGAGTGGATGTGGTGTACGACCCGGTGGGTGGACAGCTCTCCACGGAATCCGCGCGCTTGTTGGCCTGGGGTGGTCGCCTGCTCATCATCGGCTTTGCCAGCGGTGCGTTTCCCGAGCTGCGCGCCAACCATGCCCTGATCAAGGGCTACAGTGTCATAGGCGTCCGGGCCGGCGAGTCGGGTCGGCGAAACCCGGAACAGGCCCGCCGAGGCATGGAGGCATTACGGCAATTGGCCGCTCAAGGGCATTTGAAACCCCACCTGTGTGCGCAGTACTCTCTCGGCAACGCCGCCGAGGCGCTGGAGGCGCTGGAAAACCGCCGCGTCACCGGACGCATCGCGCTGCTGCCCTGAGCAGCGCTCACTCCGCTGCCGTCGGGCCCTCCTGTCCGATACCCTCGCCTGCATCCGTGGGCTCGCGGGGTTCGGGCCCGTAGAGCCAGAGAATCCCGCAGAGGACAAGCACCCCGACCACTGCGGCGAATGCGCGGCCGGGGTTACGCCGGAGAATGGTCCAGGTGTTCTCCGGCTCGGGATGATTCCCCATCACACCGGCATTACAGAGCACACAGCGCAGGGAGCCGCGCGGGTTGACGTTCGGGCAGTCGGGGCAGCGTTTCATGCCGGGCGCTGGTCCTTCGGTGGTATGGAGTAGGTCAAGGTCGCATGCGCCACCAGGGCATCATCTCCATCGGCGTGCATGGCTACCTCTCCGACCGCGAGACGACTGCCGAGTTTCAGCAGGCGGCACTCGCCAATCACATCCACCTGTTCGGCCTTGCGCATGAAGTTGATGTTCAGCGATGTGGTCACGGCCAGCATCACGGGCCCGATCATGGCCAGCACTGCCGCATACATGGCGACATCGGACAACTCCATCAGCGCCGGTCCCGATATGGTCCCCCCCGGACGCAGATTGGACCGATGATAGGGCATGCGCACACGCACATAATTTTCATCCACGGCCTCAATGCGCCAGGCATCATCCCGCAGGTCGGGAAACCCCTGGATAATCAACTCCTCCAACTCGGACGCGTTCAGCTTCGGCATGATCTGACAGCTCTTTGTTTACTTGTAACGGAACACAGCATATCCATCGCCACTGGCCAGAGCCAGCCCGAGGGAAGCACTGACCGCCTGGATTCGTCCATTTTACGGAACAGGTTTCTCATTCTACGATAAGTAGAGTACACAACCGGACATCAACACAGGCGATACCGGGCATGGCTCCATCATCCACCAATGCTGCTGACCGGGCACGGCGCCGACCCCGTAACACGTCGTTGGCGAAAGCATCGAGGCTGCTGCACACCGTGGCACATCAGTTTCCCACCGGCGGCACCTTGTCCCGGATTGCCCGGGAAGTCGGCATGAACACGGCGACCGCGCATCGGCTGCTCACCGCACTGACGGAAGAAAGCCTGCTCACGTTCGACCCGTATCAGAAGACCTACCATATCGGCTTTGGTCTGCTGGAGATCGCCGAGTCGGCTCAGGCCGTGGCGCCCGATCTGAGACTCCGTCATCAACTCCGACCACTGCTCAACCGCATTTCACTGCGGGCCGAGGAAAGCACCTATCTGTCAGTACGTTCAAATCGCGACGCCCTCTGCATTGATGCCGCGGAAGGCACTTACCCGGTCAGCACCAATACACTGACCCCGGGCTCCCGCCGCCCCTTGGGCATCGGAGCCGGCGGCGTCGCCTTGCTGGCCCGACTCCCCGAGGCCGAAACCCAGGCAGTGATCCGCCGCAACAGCAACCGGTTCGAACGCTATGCAGGCATCACCGCGGCCGAGGTGGAGCAGGCAGTCACCACCTGCCGCCTTCGAGGCTACGCCTTCAACCAGGGCCGCATCGTACCGGAGATTGCTGCGGTGGGCCTGGCGTTTCAGGTGCCGGGGACCCACCAGGTCGCGGCCGTCACCGTGGCATCCATCCTGTCGCGAATGCATGACCAACGCCGGGACGAGGTGATCGCAATCATCCGGGATGAAATCAGCCGTTTGGCAGATCGCCCGGTTCTATTCGAGTAGTTTTCTCAAAATACGAGAATAAACGCACCTTTTTGCGAGAAAATGCGTTGCTTTCCTGCAAGTTTACCGCCTATAGTCCATACCTGTGACAGGGGCGACGCGCTCACGCTTCCCCTGCAGCACCTGATACGTTGCAAGTCAGAATGAGAAAGCCGCTGATCCCGCGGCCATTTTTTTCACTGGAGGAGTCACAACATGGCATCATCCCATTCCCTTTTCCGCGGCCTGTCCGTGGCCACGCTCACCGGCGCCATGGCTTTGGGCATTGGCGGCACCGCGTCCGCGGCCGATCTTCCCGCATCCATGACCTGGACATCCTACGATGTGGGTTCCGCGGGCTACGCCGAGGCATCGGCCATTGCCGACGCCTTTGGGCGCGAATACGGCACCCGCGTCCGCATCCAGCCATCCGGTTCAGCTATCGGCCGCCTGCAACCCGTTGTAATGGGGCGCGCTGAAGTCGGTTTCCTGGCCACCGAGACCTGGTTCGCCGCGGAAGGTATCTACGACTACGCCGCACGCCGCTGGGGGCCGCAGGATCTCCGCGCGGCCGGCGGCCGGCCTGCATCCTTTGGCGTGTTCACGGCCCGTGACGCCAACATCACCAGCCTGGAGGAACTCAAGGGCGTACGCATGGCATTCGTGGCTGGCAACCCTTCCGTGAACGTCAAGTGTGAGGCGTTCCTGGAGTTCGCCGGCATGACCATTGATGACGTGGACGCCATCATGTTTCCCACCTATGGCGCGGCCATGAGCTCCGTCGCCGAAGGTCAGGCAGACGCATCCTGCACCACCACCACGCCGAGCCAGGTTTATGAACTGGAGCAGTCGCCACGGGGGATCCGCTGGCTCGAGGTGCCGCCGGATGACGAAGAAGGCTGGGCCCGGCTGAACGAGATCGCACCGTTCTTCGCACCGTTCGAGGAAACCGTCGGCGCTGGCATCAGCGAAGATAACCCGGTGAACATTCTTGCCTACCGGTACCCACTGCTGGTCATGCGCGCGGACATGGATGAGGACACGGTATACGCCTTCACCAAGGCCATGCACGAAACCTTCGACATGTACAAGGATGCAACGGCGGTCATGCATCGCTGGAACATGGAACAGGCGGGCACTCCCGCGACCGACGTTCCGTTCCACGAAGGCGCCATCCGGTATCTGCGGGAAGCCGGCATCTGGACGGAAGAGCATGACGCCTGGAACGAAGCCCGCCTGGCACGCCTGAATGCCCTGCTGGAAGCATGGCCCAAGGCGATTGACGAAGCCGCGGGCAAGAGCGATGACGAGTTCGCCGAGATCTGGGAGCGTCATCGCCAGGAGGCGCTGGACTCCCTCTGATCCATGGGTCATGAAACCCGCCATCTCCGGCACCGACCGGGGTGGCGGGTTTCTGCCTGCTTCATTGAAACTGAACGCTTCGCTCGTGGAGTCATTCGCCCATGGCCCAGCCCGCCGACGCGACCAACACACAGCCCCCCCCCGCACCCGATGAACAAAAGCGCCTGAAGGGCGTTGCCTACTGGGTGGCCATCACCCTGGGCACCATCGGCCTGCTGATGGCAATCAACCAGACATTCAACCTTCGCTTCATGGGCTTCTCGCCCCTGGGCAATTCGTTTCTCTACTATCTGATCGGCCTGTTCCTTGCCGCCGCTTTTCTGGCCTTCCCGGCCCACAGGGGCGCGGCGACCCGGATACCCTGGTATGACTGGCTGCTGGCCATAGCCGCGCTGTCCTCCACCGTGTACATCGGCATCCACGGGCTGCAGATCATCCAGGAAGGCTGGGATTTCATGGCCCCCACCGAGGCCACCGTCGCCTCTGGCGTGATTCTCCTGTTGATTCTTGAGGGTGTTCGACGCTGTGGTGGATGGCCGCTGCTGGCCGTTGCCCTGCTGTTCGGCTCTTATCCACTGTTTGCCGGGCACATGCCCGGCTTTCTGTTCGGCACCCAGTTCGACCTCGGCGAAACCGTCCGGTCCCATGTCATGGGGGTGGAAAGTATTATCGGGATTCCCATGCAGGTGGTGGCGCGTCTGGTCATCGGCTTCGTGGTTTTTGGGGCGGCTTTGACCGTCACCGGCGGTGGCGACTTCTTCATGCGTTTTGCCACAGCGCTCATGGGTCGAACCCGTGGCGGGCCGGCCAAGGTCTCGGTTGTATCCAGTGGCTTCATGGGCAGCCTGTCCGGCAGCGTGATCTCCAACATCCTGACCACGGGCCCGATCACCATCCCAACCATGAAGCGGTCCGGGTATCCGCCCCACTATGCAGGTGCCGTCGAAGCCTGCGCCTCAACCGGGGGCACACTGATGCCGCCGGTGATGGGTGCCGTGGCGTTCATCATGGCCTCGTTCCTCGGTGTTCCCTACGCCGAAGTCATGATCGCGGCTTTCCTGCCGGCGCTGCTGTTCTACGTGGTCCTGCTGTTCCAGGTGGACAACTATGCGGCGAGGCGTGGACTCAAGGGTTTGCCCGAGGAGGAGATCCCCAGCCTCTGGGAGACGCTGAAGGACGGCTGGCCGTATCTGTTCAGCCTGGCCATGCTCATTTACATGCTGCTGTTCATGCGTCTGGAGGCCCATGCCCCGTATTACGCGACGCTGGTGCTCTTGTTCA
>SLCE01000095.1 GCA_007125985.1 Ectothiorhodospiraceae bacterium
ACACCGATGGACGAGGACTCATGAGCCGAAAGATTCTGGTAACCAGCGCGCTGCCCTATGCCAATGGGCCCATTCATCTGGGACATCTGGTGGAATATATCCAGACCGATATCTGGGTGCGCTTCCAGAAGCAGCGGGGCAACCAGTGCATCTACGTCTGTGCGGACGATGCCCACGGCACGCCCATCATGCTCAAGGCGCGGCAGGAAGGCATCACCCCTGAGGAACTGATTGAGCGCATCGGCCGGGAGCACCGGGAGGATTTCGCCGATTTCCTCATCGAGTTCGACAACTACTATTCCACCCATTCGGATGAAAACCGATATTACGCGGAGCTGATTTACACGCGGCTGAAGGATGCGGGACACATCACCACGCGGACCATCAAGCAGGCATACGACCCGGTGGAGAACATGTTTCTGCCGGACCGCTACATCAAGGGGGAATGCCCACGTTGCGGCGCCGCCGACCAGTACGGCGACTCCTGCGAGGCCTGCGGCGCCACCTACACGCCAGCGGAGCTGAACAATGCCATCTCGGTGATCTCCGGCGCCGCGCCTATCGAGAAAGAATCAGAGCACTATTTCTTCCGTCTGCAGGATTTCGAGTCCCTGTTGCAGGACTGGGCCGGAAGCGGCCATGTGCAGACCGAGGTGGCGAACAAGCTCAACGAATGGTTCGAGGAAGGGCTGCGGGAATGGGACATTTCCCGCGATGCGCCCTACTTCGGCTTCCGGATCCCGAACACCGAGAACAAGTATTTCTACGTCTGGCTGGATGCCCCCATCGGCTACATGGCCAGCTTCCGCAACTGGTGCGACCGCAACGGTGTGGATTTTGACGAATACTGGAAGCCTGATTCCGACGCCGAGCTCTACCACTTCATCGGCAAGGACATCATCTACTTCCACGCCCTGTTCTGGCCAGCCATGCTTCATGGGGCAGGCTTCCGCATGCCCACCAAGGTTTGTGCCCACGGGTTTCTCACCGTGAACGGACAGAAAATGTCCAAATCCCGCGGCACCTTCATCATGGGCCGCACGTTTCTGCGCCACCTGAACCCGGAATACCTGCGTTATTACCTGGCTGCCAAACTGGGCAGCAACGTGCACGACCTGGACCTGAGTCTGGACGACTTCATCCACCGAGTGAACTCGGACCTGGTGGGCAAGCTGGTGAACATCGCCAGCCGCAGCGCCAGTTTCATCAACAAGCGTTTCGACGGCCAACTGGCCGATACGCTGGAAGAGCCGGCCATGTATCGGGAATTCGCTTCCCGCGGCGAGACCATTGCCGATGCCTACGAGAACCGCGAGTTCTCCCGCGGGATTCGCGAGATCATGCAGCTGGCGGACCAGGCCAATCAGTATTTCGATGAGCGCAAGCCCTGGGTGCTGGCGAAGGACGAGGCGACGCTGCCGGAAGTGCAGGCCGTCTGCACGCAGACGCTGAACCTGTTCCGCGTGCTGATGACCTATCTGAAACCAGTGGTGCCGCGCATCGCCAGCGAGGCAGAGGCCTTCCTCCAGTTGGAGGAGCAACGCTGGGACGACGTGAAACAGCCGCTGCTGGGCCACCGTATCGGCAAGTTCAAACCCCTGGCCACCCGCGTGGAACGCGAGGCGGTGGATGCCATGCTGGCGGAATCGAAGGAGACACTGGCCCCCACGGAACAGCCGCCCCCCGCTTCCGGCCCACTGGCCGACAACCCGATTGCCGACCAGATCGCCATCGATGATTTCTCCAAGGTGGATCTGCGTATCGCCCGCATCGCTGAGGCAACCTATGTGGACGGCGCGGACAAGCTGCTGCAGCTCACGCTGGACCTGGGCGGCGAACGCCGCAACGTGTTCGCCGGGTTGCGCTCAGCCTACGAACCCGAACAGCTCAAGGGCAAACTCACGGTCATGGTGGCCAACCTCAAACCCCGCAAGATGCGCTTCGGTATGTCGGAAGGCATGGTGCTGGCGGCCGGGCCCGGAGGTAAAGACCTGTTCATCCTTGAACCCCACGCGGGCGCACAGCCTGGTATGCGGGTGAAATGAACCGGGGAGCCGCGGCGTCATGACGGAGCTGGCCCTGATCCTCGTCAGCACGGTGCTGGTCAACAATTTCGTGCTGGTGAAGTTTCTGGGCCTGTGCCCGTTCATGGGCGTGTCGCGGCAGTTGGAAACCGCCATGGGTATGGCCATGGCCACCACCTTTGTGCTCACGCTCTCCTCCGTGGTCAGCTACCTGGTGAACAGCTGGCTGTTGGCGCCGCTGGGCCTGGAGTACCTGCGTACAATCGCGTTCATCCTGGTGATCGCCTCGGTGGTGCAGTTCACCGAGCTGGTGGTTCACCGCACCAGCCCGCTGCTTTATCAGGTGCTTGGCATCTTCCTGCCGCTGATCACCACCAACTGCGCTGTACTCGGGGTGGCGTTGCTCAACATCCAGGAGCAGAACAGCTTTCTGCAATCGGCGGTCTACGGGTTTGGCGCCGCAGTGGGTTTCTCGCTGGTGCTGATCCTGTTCGCGGGTCTACGCGAGCGCCTGGCCGCGGCCGACGTGCCCACCCCGTTTCGAGGCGCGGCTATCGGCCTGGTGACGGCCGGCCTGATGTCACTGGCCTTCATGGGATTTGCCGGACTGAGCGTGTGATGGGTCATGATGCTTGAAGCCTTGATCGTACTGGGTTTACTGGCGGGCGCCTTTGGCCTGCTGCTGGGTTATGCGGCGGTGCGGTTCCGTGTGGACGGGAACCCGGTCGTCGACCAGATCGACGACCTCCTGCCGCAAACCCAGTGCGGCCAGTGCAACTACCCCGGCTGCCGCCCGTATGCGCAGGCCATTGCGGAGGGGCGCGCCGATATCAATCAATGCCCTCCGGGCGGCGATGCCACCATTCAGGCGCTGGCGCGGCTGCTGGACCGGGAAGTGAAGCCGCTGAACCCCGCCTTCGGCGAAGCGGAGAGCACGCCCCGGGTGGCCTGGATCGACGAAAGCGTTTGCATTGGTTGCACACTTTGCATCCAGGCCTGCCCGGTGGATGCCATACTCGGCGCCCAACGGCAGATGCACACGGTGATCCGGGAGCAATGCACCGGCTGCGACCTGTGCGTGGACCCCTGTCCCGTGGATTGCATCCACATGCTGCCCGTGGAACCGGACCTCAACAGCTGGCGCTGGCCAATGCCGGCCCGCGAGGCGGTATGATGGGGCGCCGGTTCTGGTTCCCGGGCGGGCTGCGTCTACCGGGACATAAGGCGGTCTCCACCGCCGAACCGATCCGCCAGACCCCGGTGCCGGATCAGCTCGTGATCCCGCTACAGCAACACGCGGGGGACAGCTGCCGACCCACGGTGACGCCGGGGCAGCGGATTGAGCGCGGTGCTCTGCTGGGGCGGGCCGAGGAGACGGGAGCCCATGTGCATGCACCCACCTCTGGTGAGGTCCTGGCCGTGGAGCCGCTGCCCTTCCCGCACCCGTCAGGCCTCAGTGTCGTCAGCGTGCGGATGCAGGCAGACGGTGAGGACCGGTGGAGCGATGCACTGCCAGAGGCAATCCCGCACTGGCGGCATTGCGCACCGGAGCGCCTACAACAGCGGATCCAGTCCTCTGGATTGGTGGGCCTGGGCGGTGCCGGATTCCCCACCTCCACCAAGCTCGCTGCCGGGCATCGACATCGCATCGATACGCTGATCATCAACGGCGTTGAGTGCGAACCCTGGATTTCCTGCGATCAGGCACTAATGCTGCAGCGACCGGCGGACATCGTCGAAGGCACTGGCATCCTGGCCAGGGCCGTGGAGGCCCGGCGGCTGATCCTGGCACTGGAGGATGACAAACCAGCCTGCCTCCAGGCCCTGCGAGACGCACTGGATCAGTGCACGGGCATTGCACTGGAACTGATCCCCGTGCCTGCGCGCTACCCGGCTGGTGGTGAACGCCAGTTGATCCAGACACTGACCGGTCAGGAGGTTCCCTCCGGCGGGCTTCCTCCTGAGCTGGGGATTCTCTGCCAGAATGTCGCCACCGCCGTGGCCGCCCGGGATGCGGTGGTACATGGGCATCCGCTCACCAGTCGGGTGGTCACGATCACGGGTAACGCCGTCACCTCCCCGCGGAACCTGGAAGCGCGGATCGGCACGCCGATGCGCCAGCTGATCGAAGCTGCCGGCGGTTACCTGGGCACGCCGCAGCGGCTGGTCATGGGCGGCCCGATGATGGGATTCGCCCTGGACAGCGACACACTGCCCGTCATCAAGACCAGCAACTGCCTGCTGGTGGGCGATGCAGCGCTGTTCCCCGATCCGGCGCCCGCCATGCCGTGCATCCGCTGCGGCGCCTGCGCAGACGTCTGCCCCGCGCAGCTCCTTCCCCAGGAACTCTACTGGCATGCACGTGCGCGGGATCCGGAGCCCGCCCGCTCCCTCGGCCTGTTCGACTGCATCGATTGCGGCGCCTGTGCCGTGGTCTGCCCCAGTCACATCCCGTTGGTCCAGTATTTCCGCTATGCCAAGTCTGAACTCCGGGCAGCGGACCATGACCGGATTGCCGCCGAGGAAGCCCGGGAGCGTTATCTGCAGCGTCAGCAACGGCTGGAGCGTGAGCAGGCGGAACAGGAGGCGCGTCGACAACAGAAGAAAGCCGCCCTCAAACAGCGCGGCGAGGCCGTCACGGCTGATCCAAAAGCGGCAAAGCAGGCGGCGATCCAGGCCGCAATTGCCCGGGCACGACAGAAGAAGCAGCTCGAGCAAGGCCTCCGGGAGGACGGTGAAGGATGAGGGGCCGCGCTTCCCCAGCGGTCGCGCCGCCCCATCTACCGCCGACGGCCACGGTTTCCGCCATCATGCGCCAGGTGCTCTACGCGCTGATCCCCGGCAGTGCCGCGATGATCGTGCTGTTCGGCTGGGGGGTGGCATTCAACCTGCTGATCGCGGTTGCTGTGGCGCTGCCCTGCGAGGCACTGCTGCTGCGTCTGCGTGGCCGTCCCGTCGCTCCGTTCCTGCAGGACGGCAGTGCGCTGGTCTGCGCCGTGCTGCTGGCGCTTGCCTTACCGCCGCTGGCCCCGTGGTGGCTGCCGGCCATCGCTGTGGTGCTGGCGCTGGCGCTGGGGAAACACATCTACGGCGGCCTTGGCTTCAATCCGTTCAATCCGGCCATGGTGGGTTATGCCGCCGTGCTGGTGTCCTTCCCGGCACAGATGACGGTGTGGTTGCCACCCAGTGCAAGCGGGCCCGGCGCCAGCCTGGGCCTGATGGAGAGCCTGCATTATGTCCTGCAGGGACAACTACCGACGGGCCTGGAGCTGGACGCCATCACGCAAGCCACCCCTCTGGACCGGATCAAGACCGGACTGAGCGCCGGCCTGACCCTGGAAGACATCCGCGACCCAGCAGGAACCGGTCTGCTGGCCGGGAGCGGCTGGCACTGGATCAATCTGCTCTATCTTGCCGGCGGCGCCTGGCTGCTACAGCGCCGCGTGATCGGCTGGCAGATCCCCGCCGGCGTACTGCTGGGCCTGGCGGCACCGGCGCTGGTATTCTGGATCATCAGCCCGGACCAGTTCGCATCACCCCTGCTCCATCTGCTGAGCGGTGGCGCCATACTGGCGGCGTTTTTCATCGCCACGGATCCGGTATCGGCCGCCACCACACCACGTGGACGGCTCTATTATGGCCTGGGGATCGGCCTGCTGGCCTACGTGATCCGTACCTGGGGCGGGTATCCTGACGGCATTGCGTTCGCGGTGCTGCTGATGAACATGGCAGCTCCGCTGATCGATCGCTACACGCGGCCGCGCATCCATGGGCGGACCGCCCCGGGCAGATCAACACGGAGCAGGCGTTGAGGCAGGAGGGTACAGCGGTGAGGGATATTCTGCTGGCAGGGGGGATTCTGCTGGCGTTCGCACTCAGCGGCGTGGGGCTGGTGAGCTGGACATTCCAGGGCACCGTGGACCGCATCGAGCAAAATCAGCGTGAGGCACTACTGCAGGAACTCCAGCAACTTGTTCCGCCCGACCGCTACGATAACGCGCTGACTGACGACACGCTGGATGTGGAAGACAACGGTCTGCTGGGCATGCACGGCACTGTAACGGCCTACAGGGCGCGCATGGATGACGAGCCGGTGGCGGTGATTCTGCCGGCCAAGGCCCGGGACGGTTATACCGGCCCTATCACCCTGCTGGTAGGCATCTATGCGGACGGCCGCATTGCCGGCGTCCGCGTGGTGGATCACAGCGAAACACCCGGCTTGGGCGACGCCATCGAGCCGCGTCGCAGCAACTGGATCAACCAGTTCGTCGGGCAGTCCCTGGATGACCCCGACACCGCGGAATGGGCGGTAAAACGGGACCGCGGAGCCTTCGATCAACTCACCGGCGCCACCGTCACTGCACGGGCCGTGGTCCGCGCGGTGCGCGATGCGCTGCTGTTCTACGATCAGTTCGGCGAGGAGCTGTTCGCCAGCGATACAGCGCCGGACGAAGAGCCGCAAGACGCGAACGAGGACCCGGACGGCGACGAGAGCAGCGAGGGCGAGGACGATAGCAATGAGTGACACCGTCGGCGGCCTCGCACGGGAGGGCTTGTGGTCCAACAATCCCGGCCTGGTTCAGCTGCTGGGCCTGTGCCCCCTGCTGGCAGTCAGCAATACGGTGGTCAATGCACTGGGATTGGGCCTGGCCACGATCCTTGTGTTGATGCTCTCCAATACCACTGTATCGCTGATCCGCCATGGCGTGCGACGCGAGATTCGCATTCCGGTCTTCGTCCTGGTGATCGCCTCCTTCGTCACGGTGGTGGAATTGAGCATGAATGCCTGGTTTCACGAGTTATTTCTGATCCTGGGCATCTTCATTCCGCTGATCGTGACCAACTGCGCCATACTCGGTCGCGCTGAAGCCTATGCCAGCCGCAACCCTCCCGGGCTGGCAGCCCTGGACGGTCTGATGATGGGACTGGGCTTTGCGGGCGTTCTGGTCGCACTGGGCGCGTTCCGGGAAGTACTGGGACAGGGCACATTGTTCAGCCAGGCGGAGTTACTGCTGGGCTCCGCCGCCAGTGGCCTGGAACTGACGGTGATCCCGGGCTACGACGGATTTCTGTTGGCAGCACTGCCTCCGGGCGCGTTCATCGGTCTGGGGCTGCTGCTGGCGCTGAAGAACCTCATCGATCAACGGCGGCCGGGAACACACACTATGGCCCAGCCTGCAGAGGCCCCGCAATCGGGCTGATGCCCACTTTGTTTGCACAGTGAGTTCATGAATCAGGAAAAACGCCGACAGATTTTCGAGCGCCTGCGCGCAGAGAACCCGACCCCCACCACTGAGCTGGAGTACAGCACGCCTTTCGAGTTGCTGATCGCGGTGGTGCTTTCCGCCCAGGCGACGGACCGGGGTGTTAACAAGGCCACTGCAAAACTGTTTCCGGTGGCAAACACCCCGCAAGCCATACTCGCGCTGGGCGAGGACGGCCTGCGAGAACATATCAAGACCATTGGTCTGTTCAACAGCAAGGCTGCGAACATCATCAAGCTGTGCCGGCAACTGCTTGAGAAACATGATGGTGAAGTGCCGCAGGACCGGGCAGCGCTCGAAGCCCTGCCCGGCGTTGGGCGCAAGACGGCCAATGTGGTGCTGAACACGGCCTTCGGCCAGCCCACTATGGCCGTGGACACGCATATCTTCCGCGTTGCCAATCGCACTGGCCTGGCCAAGGGGAATACCGTGCGCCAGGTGGAGGATCGGCTGATCCGCTTCGTGCCCAAGGAGTTCCTGCAGGATGCGCATCACTGGTTGATCCTGCACGGGCGCTATGTATGCGTTGCGCGCAAACCGCGCTGTGGCGCCTGTGTGATCCACGATCTGTGCGAATACCGGAAAAAAACGGAGTAGAGCCAGATGTTTTCGTCCGATCGCGACCAGTTGCGGCGCCAGTATTTCCTGGCCTGGCGCAAGTACCAGCAGGGGGAAGCGCTGACAGCGTTGGAGGAGTCCATCGTGGAGGTGGTGGCCGAGCACCCGGAGTACCAGCCCCTGTTGGCCAGCGAGGACCGCGCCCTCGGGCGGGAGTACCTTCCGGAACAGGGAGCAACCAACCCCTTCCTCCACATGGGCATGCATCTGGCCCTGCGCGAACAAGTGGCGACCAACCGGCCTAAAGGCATTCACGCGGTTTACCAGGCGCTCTGCCGAGCCACCCGAAACCCTCTGGAGGCAGAACACCTGATGATGGACTGTCTGGCCGAAAGCCTTTGGCAGGCGCAGCGGGACGGCACCATGCCCGACGAACGCGCTTATCTGAAACGGCTACGGAAGCTGGTGAAGCGCGCTGACTGAACGCCGTTCCTCCCCAAGGCCATCCGCCGGGGGCGTCAGCTCCGTTCCGTGGACCCGTATGCGACGCATGATTGACACTAACGCGTGCCATTGCGTGTGGGAGGAGTGGGTTGGAGCAGACCCCCAACGAAATGCTAAACTGTTCCGTTCATTCATGTTTCAAAGGTATCACCCATGCAGATCGCTAAGGACACGGTCGTTGCTATCGACTACACCCTGAAGGACGACCAAGGCAGTGTCCTGGACACGTCCGAAGGCAAGCAGCCGCTTGCCTACCTGCACGGCAACGGTAACATCATTCCTGGCCTGGAGCAGGCTCTGGAAGGCAAGCAGACGGGCGACGAACTGTCTGTCCGTATTGAACCGGCCGACGCTTACGGCGAGCGGCGCGACGAACTCACCCAGGCAGTGCCGCGCGATCTGTTCCAGGGCGTGGACGATCTGCAGGTTGGCATGCAGTTCCAGGCCGGCGGTGAAGGCGGCGGCCAGATTGTCACCGTCACCGCCATCGAAGGTGACCAGGTGACCGTGGATGCCAACCATCCGATGGCCGGCGTGCCGCTGAACTTCGATGTGAAAGTGGTCGAGGTCCGCGAGGCATCCGCAGAGGAAAAAGAGCACGGCCACGTCCACTGAGGCGGCTGATCAGCGCTTCCCTAAATAAACCGGGCCAACGTGCCCGGTTTTTTTTGGCTAGCGGATGAACCGGGGCATCACCTTCCGGAACACCTCGGTATCAGCCCGGTTCAGCCACTCGAATGCCACCATCTCCCGGGTGACGATGCGTACACCCTCACGCCGCATGCGGTCCAGTGCGGCCTTCGTGTCCTCCGGCCGGCGACTGGAGACCGCATCGGCCACCAGGTAGACCTCATAGCCTTCCTGCAACAGGGCAAGCGAACTCTGCAGCACACAGACGTGGGCCTCGGTGCCGGCAACGATGATCTGCCGACGACCCAGCGAGGCAAGTTCGCGACGAATGTGATCTGACGCCATGCAGGAGAAGTGGATTTTCTCCAGCACCTCCTCATCCAGCACCAGGGAGCGCACCTCGGGCACGGTATGGCCGAGCCCCTGAGGATACTGCTCGGTAAGCCGGACAGGCACATCCACCTCCCGTGCCACCTTGATCAGCCAGCTTGCGTTGTCGACGATTTTGACGCCTTCGTGAATGGCCGGTGCCAAACGTTCCTGGACATCGACCACCAATACACATGATGTGGCTGCGCCAATTAGCATTCTCTCCTCCTACACTGTGCTTGATTCTTCTCGATGGGGGGAGCGCACGGGGTGCTGTTCAGAACTTGTGCGCCCTCAGAACCTCCACCTCTTGTATGAACAGCACCATCGCGAAATCCTGGAAATACCGATGGTGTAACGCGTCCGCAATCTTCCGTGCAATATCTTCCTCGCAGATCACTTCCAGTCGAATATTTCCACCCTGTTCGAAATCGGCAGTCCGAAGCCCCCGATGCCCCAATCCCCTTGCATCCGTGATCGTGTATCCGCGGGCACCGGTATCCAATACACAACGGATCAACGGTCTTTCCAGGGCCTGCTCGGTGATCACCGTTAAAAGCATGCGCTTCATGACAATCCCCCCCCTCCTGGGTAAAGAATGCTCAACACCCCGTAATACAGTGGAATACCGACGATGACATTAAACGGGAACGTCACGGCGAGAGAAGCGGTCAGCGAAAGGCCCGGATTTGCCTCGGGCACCGAAAGCCGCATTGCCGCCGGTGCTGCAATGTAGGACGCGCTGGCCCCGAGAACTGCAAGCAGCAACGCCCCACCGAGGCTCAGACCTGCCATCCAGGCGAAAAATCCGCCAACGGCCGCACCCACCATGGGGAACCCCAACGCAAACAAAAGCAGAAAGACGCCATGCTTTCGAATCGTTCCGGCCTGACTGGCAGCCACCAGCCCCATATCCAGCAGGAAAATGGCCAGGATCCCCTTGAAGGCATCAAAGAAAAAAGGCTCGAAAGGCGCGATCTGGTCCGCGCCCGCGACAAGCCCGATAAGCAGGCCGCCGAGCAATAGCACCACACCTTTGCCGAGGAAAACCTCATGGAGAACCGAGCCCCAACCATGGGTCGGTCGCAGCCCCCGCACCAACACGATGCCGAGCAAGATTGCCGGAACTTCCAGGATAACCACAAAGGCCGCTGCGTAGCCCTCATAAAAGACCTGCCGTGTGTCGAGAAATGCCACGGCGACCGCATACGTGCCCACACTGACAGAACCATAGTGCGCGGCAATGGCGGCCGCATCAGCCCTGGGAAGCCCTCGGGCCAGGCGCAGTATCCCGAACGCGATCAAGCCCAGCGCAAGCCCCATGACCACCACGATGGCGAGTTGAGGGACGATCCGCAGCAAATCCGCCTCGGCTAATTCCACCCCCCCTTTAATGCCGATAGACAGCAACAGAACAACAGTGAGCAGCTCGTAAACCGCGGCGGGCAGGCGCATCTCCGCACGCAGCAGCCCTGCCCCCAAACCGAGCAAGAAAAAAAAGATCACCGGATCAAGCTGCTGCATCTTCTCCCCTCTGCTTAGCCAATGAGCATCCCTCCTCTACATGCTGTCGCCGGAAAAGCAGCCGCTCTGATTGACATACCGGTAACGGCTGCCAGCATTGTGAGCCAGACGGTTCCCCTGGGAATTTAATTCCCGGAGCCGGAATCCGTACTTTCCCCCAGCCACTGGATCTGGAAGAGATCCAGGCGGCGGTCCTGGTAGTTACGCACCGAGCCCTGGTAGCGCAGTTCACGCAGCTTCTCCAGGTCCAGATCCACCACCAGGGTCATTTCCGTATTCGGCGTCGCCTCCGAGACCACGGCGTCATGCGGGAAGGCAAAATCCGAGGGCGAGAACACTGCGGACTGGGAGTACTGGATGTCCACGTTCTCCACATTAGGCAGATTCCCCACGCTACCGGTGATGGCCACGTAGCATTCGTTCTCGATAGCCCGGGCCTGGGCGCAACGACGCACCCGCTGATAGCCGTTCTTGGTATCCGTCCAGAAGGGTACGAACAGGACCTTGATGCCCTGCTCCATAAGCACGCGGGAGAGCTCCGGAAACTGCACATCGTAGCAGACGAGAATTCCGATCTTGCCCACATCGGTGTCAAATGCCTTCAGGCTGCTGCCGCCCCGCAGACCCCAGTAGCTGCGCTCATCGGGCGTGATGTGCAGCTTGTGCTGGGTCTCCCAGGTGCCATCCCGGCGCAGCAGGTGGGAGACGTTGTACAACTCCTTGCTGGCCTCGTCATACACCGGCATGGACCCGGCCACGATATTGATGTTGTAGCTCACCGCCAGCGACAGCATGGCCTCACGTATATCATCCGTGTACTGGGACAGGCCGCGCAGCGCCTCAGCGGGGTTGTCCTGGTTGAAGTTGGACATCAACGGCGCATCGAAGAACTCCGGCAGCAGCAGGAAGTCGCAGTTATAGCCGGCCAGTGCATCGACGAAAAATTCCACCTGGGTGATCAGCTGTTCCACGGAATGCATGGGCCGCATCTGCCACTGCACGGTTCCCACCCGCACGGTTGTCTTCTGGCCGCCGATCAGCGAGGTCTGCTTTTCCTCATAGAAGATGTTGTTCCACTGCACCAGGGTGGCGAATGCCCGGGACTCCCGATCATCCGGCAGGTAGTCGGTGATCACCCGCCGCACATGGAAATCATTGGCCAGCTGGAAACTCAGAATCGGGTCATACACTTCATGCCGCTTCACCAACTCGATGTACTGCTCCGGGGTCATTTCCTTGGCGTATTCCCGGTACCCCGGGATGCGGCCACCCGCCACGATGGAGCGAAGATTCAGATTCCGGCATAACTCCTTGCGGGCGTCATACAGCCGCCGGCCCAGGCGCATCCCCGAATACTTGGGGCTGACAAACACATCCACGCCATAGAGCACATCACCACTGGGATCGTGAGTGGTGAAGTAGCCGTTCCCCGTGATCTGGTCATAGGTGTGTTTATCGCCGAAGCGCCGGTAATCCACGATAATCGTCAATGCACCCGCCACGACCTTGCCATTGTCCTCGATGCAGATCTGGCCTTCCGGGAAGCGGTTCAGCTGCGCGGCAAACTGCTTGCGGGACCAGGGCCCCATTCCCGGATACACGGCCTCCATGATTTCCTTGATATCCGGATAGTCTTCGTAGCGCAGATTACGCAGCTTCAGGTGATGCTCATCACCGTCATCGTGCTGTTCGCGCTGGTCCCGATGCTCGCTCATGATGCTGTCTGCCCTCTCGAGGAACGAAAAACACGCAGGCAACCGACAGGTCGCGTGCGTGCATGATACCGCAGGCGGGCGGGCATCAGCGCGCCCGCCTGACAGACTCGGCGGCGTTACAACTTGGCCAGGGCCGCCTCGTAATCCGGTTCTTTGGCAATTTCATCCACCAGCTGCGCGTGGGCCACCTTGCCGTTCTCATCGATGACAACCACGGCACGGGCCAGCAGGCCGCGCAGCGGGCCATCGGCCATTTCCACGCCGTAGGCCTTGCCGAAATCCGCGCTACGGAAGGTGGAGGCATTGACCACGTTCTCCAGACCCTCCGCCCCGCAGAAACGCTTCTGCGCGAACGGCAGGTCCGCGGACACGCACAGCACCACGGCGTTTTCGCGGTCAGCCGCCTCCTTGTTGAAGGTACGAACCGACTTGGCGCAGGTCGGTGTATCGATGCTGGGGAAGATGTTCAGAACCACCTTCTTGCCCTTGTAGGTGTCCAGGGACACCTCGCCCAGATCGTCACCGGTGAGCTTGAACCCCGGGGCCGGCTTGCCGGCGGCCGGAAGGTCACCCGCGGTCTGTACAGGATTGCCACGCAAACTGATGGTGGGCATGCAAATCTCCTCGTGATTGGGTTTACTTGAACTGACTCCAGGCCTTCTTCAGGCCCTCCTCGAACTCCTTCCAGGCCGCATCGGCGCGTCCCCGGAAGTCTTCCCACGCCTTCTCGCTGGCCTCTTCCATGGCTTTGTAGCGCTGACGCGCCTCATCGCGCTGTTCCCGCAGCTGCTGCAACTGCTTTTCATACTGCACACGCATGTCCGCCTGTGCACCGCGGGCCTTGGCCTCCAGCTTCTCCATCTCGGCATTCCAGGCATCCAGTTGTGCCTTGAATTTTTCCAAATAGGCATCTCGCTTGCTCATCGCGTCCCCTCCATGTCGAGTCGGCGTGGCGCCGGCATCGTTCAGACTATCAGGGCCGGAACGTGCACGCATCAGCGACACCCATTCAGACTCCGGGAGCATCGAGGCGTTCCAGCTCTCGGAGCTCGTCCTCAGTGAATCCGGCGTTAAGCCGTGCAGACCAGTTGAAGGGGCCCTTCAACCCACCCTGCATATAGCGCTCCAGCAGTTGCCGGAACAACGGGCGCGGCTCCAGCCCCCGCTGCTCGCAGCAGTAGCGATACCAGCGCGAACCGATGGCCACGTGCCCCTCTTCTTCCCGCAGAATCACTGCCAGGATTTCCGCGGTTCTATCGTCCCCTGCTGCGCGCAGCCGTTCCATCATCCCCGGCGTCACGTCCAGGCCCCGGGCTTCCAGAACCCGGGGCACCAGCGCCATACGGACCAGCACATCATGGGCCGTATCCCTGCACATCTGCCACAGCCCGTTGTGCGCCGGAAAATCACCGTAGTCGTAGCCAAGCTCCTGCAAACGCCGCTGCAACAACCTGAAGTGGGACGCCTCCTCGGCAGCCACTTGCAGCCAATCGCCGTAATAGGCGTCCGGCATGTCCCGGAAGCGGTAGATCGCGTCCAGGGCCAGGTTGATGGCATTGAACTCGATATGCGCCACCGCGTGAATCAGGGCCGCCCGGCCGTCCGTGCGGCTCAGCCGCCGCTGCACCAGGTCCCTTGGGGGCACTAAGTGTGGCCGGGCCGGCCGCCCGGGTTCACCGATGGATCGAGGCTCCCCGACAGGATCGCGTCGCACGTCGCCCCGATCCCAGCGGCATCGTAGCGCCACCGCCAACTCACATTTGCGTGCGGGGTCCGGGCACTGGATGGCCGCATCCGCCAGCGGATACAAGGTGTCGCTCATGGTCGGTCCGGTATCAGGGCAAGCATCAGGTCCATCACGTTGGTCCCCGTGGGTCCGGTCCGCAGCAGATCACCGCTGGCCTCGAGAAAATGGCCGGCATCCGCCTGCTGCAAGGACTCGGCGGGGTCAAGCCCGGCCTGGCGTCCACGCCGGCAGGTTTCATGGTCCACCAGCGCGCCGGCGTCTTCGCCGGGTCCGTCGGTCCCGTCCGTGCCGGCCGCCAGAAACCAGGTAGGTGGTCCACCCTCCAGTTCCCGCGCCACAGCCAATGCCAGAGCCTGGGCACGGCCCCCGCGACCGGGGGAAGGCGGCAGCCGCACCGTCGTCTCGCCGCCCCAGACATGCAGGCCCGGCCCTGCGTAACGCAGCTGTTCGGCGAGCCAGCGCCCGGTGTGACTGGACTCCCCTTGAAGCAGGTTGTCGGAAACGATGACCGGCAACCCCAGCGCCTGGCCGGCCTGCGCCGCTGCCGCCCGCGCCTGGGCGTTATCCGCCACACAATGCACGTCAATGGTCTGGAAGCAGGCCGCATCCGCCGGAGGGCAAGCAGGAGCAGCTGCCGCCAGCGGACGCAGCCAGTCCGGTAATTCTTCCGGCGCTGCCGGTGGCTCCAGAGGTGCAACCAGCAACCCTGAACCAATGACGGCCGGGTCGTCCCCCGGCACATCGGAGATCAACAGCAGTCGGCAGGGCCGACCGGCCAGATGCAAGGCCAGGCGCCCTCCCTTTATGCAGGACACGGCGCGACGCACGCGGTTTACCGTCCGGATATCCAGCGGTTCGCCCAACAGCCAGCGATTAAGGCGCTCCAGCAGGGCCGCATCGCCACCGGGAGGTAAAACGTCAACCAGACTGGATGCCCCACCGGATATCAGCGCCAGCAGCGGTATCCTGTCCGGCAATTGGTGCAGGAACTCTAGCAGCGCCTCCCCCGCATGGAGGCTGGAGGCGTCCGGAATAGGATGCGCGGCCTGCAGGAAACGCAGCCGGGGATGGCTAGGCGCGTCATCCAGATGGCCGTACTTGGTGATCACGAGCCCGTGATCCACCCCGTCGCGCTGAGCATCCAGCGCGCCCTGGGCCATGGCCGCCGCCGCCTTCCCCACTGCCAGCAGCGCGAAGGGCCCTGTCATTGGTTGGGTACTCAGCGCCCGACGCACAGCGGCACGACCACTCACGGCGTCCAGTGCAGCGCGGTAGCAGGTCGTGAGTTGCGTTCGCGGGCCCCCGGCAGTCATGGACGTGTCAGCAGGCCGCCAACGCCTGTTCCAGATCAGCCTGCAGGTCCGCCACATCCTCCAGCCCCACGGATACGCGGATCAGCCCCTCCGTCACCCCGGAGGCCTCACGCTGTTGGGCCGAAATACGGCCATGTGTCGTGGTGGCAGGGTGAGTGATGGTGCTCTTGGCGTCTCCGAGATTGGCGGTGATGGATAGCAGCCGGGTGCGGTCAATCAACCGCCAGGCCGCCTCACGACCACCTTCCACCTCGAAGGACACGATGCCACCGTACCCAGTCTGCTGTGCACCAGCCAACTCATGCTGCGGGTGGGAGCGCAAGCCGGGGTAATGCACCTGGCGCACCTGTGGCTGATGCTGTAACCAATCAGCCAGGGCCATCGCATTGTCGCAATGGGCGCGCATGCGCAAACGCAGGGTTTCGAGCCCCTTTAGAAACACCCAGGCATTGAACGGGCTCATGGTGGGCCCGGCTGTGCGCAAAAAGCCGAAGATATCCTTTCCGACCCGCTCGCGATCGCCAACCACGGCGCCACCCACGCAGCGACCCTGGCCGTCCAGGTACTTGGTCGCCGAATGGATGACCAGATCAGCACCCAGCGCCAGCGGCCGCTGCAAGGCCGGGGTGCAAAAGCAGTTGTCCACGATCAGCAAGCAATCATTGGCGTGGGCCAGTTCCGCCAGCCGCCGGATATTGGCCACCTCGGTCAAGGGGTTCGATGGCGTCTCCAGGAACAGTAAACGTGTCTCCGGGCGGATGGCCGCTTCCCAGGCCGCATAGTCGGTCAGCGGCACGAAATCCGTCGTGACGGCGAAACGCGTCAGGACATTACTGAACAGGGAGGTGGTGGTGCCAAAGAGCCCGCGGGAGGCGACCACATGATCTCCGGCCTTCAGCAAGGTCATCGCGGTCGCCAGCACCGCTGCCATTCCGGAGGCGGTGGCCACGCAGGCCTCACCACCTTCCAGCGCCGCCAGCCGCTCCTCGAAAACGCGCACCGTCGGATTCGTGAAGCGGGAGTATATGTTCCCCTCTTCTTCGCCCGAGAAGCGCGCGGCTGCCTGAGCAGCACTCTCAAACGTGAAGCTGGAACTCAGGAACAGGGCTTCCGACTGCTCCATCTCATCCGTGCGGCGCTGGCCGGCGCGCACAGCGCGGGTGGAGAAGCCGAACTGGTCGATTTCCTCGTGCGACATGATGTCCTCGGTGTCGGGCGCCCGCTTTCAGGTCCGGGTGCAGGGCGCGGCGGTCAGCCCCGGTTCATGGCCTGGTAAAGGTCATTGACCTCGCTTCGCGCGGCGCTGCCCCCGCCCTTGGCATCATCGGAGCGCTGGCGCGCCAGTTCCTGCAGGTAGGCCTCGCTGACATCACCGGTGACATAGCGGCCGTTGAAACAGGATGCGTCGAAGTCGGCAAGTTGCTTGTTGCCCCGGCGCACCGCCTCCTCCAGGTCTTCCAGGTCCTGGTAGATCAGGCGGTCGGCACCGATCAGGCGCGCCACCTCATCTTCACTGCGACCGTGGGCGATCAGTTCATTGGCCGCAGGCATGTCGATGCCATACACGTTGGGGTAGCGCACCGCCGGCGCCGCAGAGGCAAAATAGACCTTCTTCGCACCTTCATCACGGGCCATCTGGATGATCTGCTCACATGTGGTTCCGCGGACAATGGAGTCATCCACCAGCAGTACGTTCTTGCCCTTGAATTCCAGGCCGATGGGATTGAGCTTATGACGAACCGATTTCCGGCGCTGAGCCTGGCCGGGCATGATGAAGGTGCGACCGATGTAACGGTTCTTGATGAATCCTTCCCGGTAGGTCACGCCCAGATGATGCGCCATTTCCAGAGCCGATGTCCGGCTGGTATCCGGCACCGGAATGATGACGTCGATATCGTGATCCGGCCAGGTGCGCAGCACCTTCTGGGCCAGCTTCTCGCCCATGCGCAGGCGAGCCTTGTAAACCGCTACGCCGTCGATGATGGAATCAGGACGTGCAAGGTAGACATACTCGAACAGGCAGGGAGTATAGCTGGGGCTCTCGGCACACTGCCGCGTATGCAGCTTGCCATCCATGGTGATGAACACCGCCTCACCGGGGTCCAGTTCGCGGATTAGGGAAAAGCCCAGGGTGTCCATGGCCACGCTCTCGGACGCCACCATGTACTCCATGCCGTCCGGCGTCTCGCGCTGGCCGTAGCACACGGGCCGGATGCCGTGCGGGTCGCGGAACGCCAGTACCCCGTAGCCGTTGATCATGGCCACGGCGGCATAGCCGCCACTGCAACGGCGGTGCACTTCGGCCACAGCGTCGAATACGTCGTTCTCGTCAATGCGCAGCTTTCCCGGACGCGCGAGTTCATGGGCAAACACATTGAGCAGGATTTCAGAATCCGACTCCGTGTTGATGTGGCGCAGATCTTCCAGGAACAACTCGCGCTTCAACGCCTCGGCATTGGTGAGGTTGCCGTTATGCGCCAGACTGATGCCATACGGCGAATTCACGTAGAAGGGCTGTGCTTCGGCTGAACTGGAACAGCCGGCCGTGGGATAACGCACGTGCCCGATCCCCACATTGCCCCGCAATTGCAGCATGTGCTCCTGCCGGAACACATCCCGCACCAGCCCGTTGTTCTTGCGAAGGCTGAGACGACCATTGTCGTAGGTCATGATGCCGGCGGCGTCCTGCCCCCGATGCTGGAGAACCGTCAGGCCGTCATACAGCGCCTGATTCACGGGGCCGCGGCCCACCATGCCGATAATGCCACACATGTCGCGTCTGGTTACCTCAACAGCTGTTCATGCACCGACGCCGCCTGCCGCGACGCCGGTTCCGGATCAGGGTTCCGCCGGCTCATCCGTGCCGTTGCAGAATTCTCGCCAATAGTCGCGGGCCGGGGTGCCATCAGCCTCCTCGTCCTCGTCCATCAGCGGCGCATAGACAGTCATGTTCGCAAGCCACTCATCCACGCCGATGCGGCAGACCCACGGCTGGATCTGTTCGGCCAGCAGCGACTCCTGCCACCAAGGCTCACGCGGCAGGGCCGTCAGCCCCGCCGCCAGCATAAGCACGGCGACCACAATGACGCCCCGGCCAATGCCGAACAATACACCAATGAACCGGTCGGTGCCCGTCAGACCGGTACGACTCACTAGTTGCCCGGCCATGTAGTTGATGATGGCGCCGAGGATGAGCGTGACGATGAACAGTGCGGCAAAAGCCGTTCCAAGCCGTAACGTGGGCGAGGCGATGTAATCGACCAGGTGCTCGGACAACGGCTGGGAGAAGCGGATTCCCACCCAGAACGCCAGGACCCAGACGATCAGGGAAAGCACCTCGCGCACAAAGCCACGTACCAGGCTGATGAGCGCGGACACGGCAATAATGGCGAGGATGGCGTAATCGAGCCAGTTCATCAAATTCCGGAGCGAACAGGGGGGCAGCAGCTAATTGCAGCCCGATGGTACCAGACCCCTCGGGGCCGGGGAACCAACATGCCGCGCAAGGAAGCTCTAATCGAGTCCCAGAGTGCCCTGGCTTTGCTCAGATTAAGGATGCGAGACAACCATCCCTTCCAGTGACTCATCCCGCTGCAGGCGTTCCGCCAGTTCCCGGGCTTCATCACGGTTCATCACCGGGCCCACACGCAGCCGGTACAGGCTGCCCTGGTCCCGTGACACCTCATCGACAAACGCACTGTAACCCCGTTCCCGCAGTTGATCGCGCAGCCCCACGGCGTTATCACGGCGACTGAAACTTCCCACCTGCACCGCAAATCCTTCCACCCGCGCGGCCTGGGACTCCGGCTCGGATGGAGGGCGGGAGGCGGCATCGGACGTAGCGTCCGCAGGAGACTCGGTCATCGGCGCCGCATCAGCAAACTCCGACTCCTCCGGGTGGTGGTCCCCACTTCCGGCGGCTTCCACGGGTATCCGGTCCAGGGTAGGTTCATCCGCAAGCGGAGCCGGCTCCACCGCCTCGCCGGACAGCGGCGCATCCGGACGGGGCGGGATCTGCGCGGGCATACCAAAGCTCCGATCCTCCACCGGACCACGCAGAATCATCGGCAGAAAGATCACCGCCAGCGCGAAGATCACGATAGCGCCCACCAGACGCTGCTTATGCCGCTGTTGCATTGTCACTCACCAGGCCAATCGGACGGGGGCGCGCCCCATTATTCCGGAACGCCCTGCCGCGGATGGTGTCGCAGAACCTCTTCGACGGTGCGAAACGAACCGAAGACCACCGCCTGATCACCGGGCTCCAGGCTTTCGCCCAATGCCGGTAGCAACACCCCGGGCTCATCGTCCCCGAGGACCGTTTCCCCACGCAACTTGTCCCGCAGCGCTTCGACACTCCAGGCGTCCGGGTCGGGCAAACGCATCAGGTACCAGCCGTCAAACAATCCGCGCAGCGGCGCGAGAACGGCATCCGCATCCTTCCTCGCAAGCAGGGCGAAGACCGCGACACGACGCCCGGAAACCGGCTGCTCCCGGAGGCTGTCCGCCAAAACGGCGGCACTGTCCGCATTGTGCGCCACATCCAGAACCCAGTCCACGGCACCGGGCAGTCGCTGCATACGGCCCGGCAATCGCGCTCCGCTCAAGCCATCTGCCACGGCCGCACGCTCCAGCGGCAAACGCGATGCCAATGCCTCCAGCGCCCGCAGAACACCTGCGGCATTCGCATATTGCACCCGTCCCCGCAAGGCGGGGGCGGGAAGCCCCTCAAGTTGCCAGGCCCGACCATGATA
>SLCE01000101.1 GCA_007125985.1 Ectothiorhodospiraceae bacterium
ATGGCTTGGCCTCCAGCAATGCTGCGAACAGTTCCTGCAACACCGGGAGCACGGGCTCCGTTGCCGCATCGGCGTCTTCCGGATCCATGTTCAACTGCAGCAGGCGACTGAGACCACGCACAGAGGGCCGCTTCCGCAATTGCTGCTCAAGAAAACGCGCCGCAGCGTGCTCGCCTTCCCGGTGCTGGATTTGTTCGGCAATGGCCAACAACAGGGACACCCCATGATAGTCCTGCTGCACCGCCTGGAGATAAGCCAGATAGTCCTGCTCCCGGCCCAGTTCCCGGTAGCAAAGCTCCATGGGCTGCAACACTTCCGGCAGATAATCCACATCCTGGTACCGCACGCGCTGGAATGCCTTCAGGGCGCCCCGATGGTTCCCGGATTGTTGCTCCAGACGTCCCTGCAGCAGGCTGGCGCGCACGCAGGCTGAATCACTGGAAAGGGCGCGCTTGATCAAGGAGCGGGCGCGGTTACGGTCACCCTTGGACATCGCCTGCTCCGCCTGTTCACAGTAGAACTGGGCCACCATCTGCTGCATGGGTTGGCCAGTCAGCCCGCTCAGGCGCTCCGCCACGGTGCGTGCCCGATCCCATTCCTTTTCCTGCTGATAGAGGTCCAGCAGGTGGGACAAGGCCTCCACCACATGCTCGCCTGACTCCACTACCTCCTGGAACAGGTTTTCAGCCCGGTCCAGCAACCCTGCCCGCAGGTAATCTTCGCCCAAGGCCAGGAGCGCCTGTACCCGCTGGCTGCGGGACAAGGATGGTCGGGCGATGAGGTTCTGGTGAATCCGTATGGCCCGCTCCACCTCACCCCGGCGGCGAAACAGACTGCCAAGCGCAAAATGGGTCTCGACGGTATCCGCGTCCACCTCGGCCATGCGGGTGAATACTTCGATGGCCTTATCCGGCTGTTCGTTGAGCAGGTAGTTCAGGCCCTGGAAATAGGCGTCAGGCAGGTTTTCCCGTTTGCCGTCAGGGCGCCTGCGCTGTCCGCGCCGAGCCAGATACCAGCCGGACAGTGCCGCGACGGGAAGCAGGAGCCAGAACAGTTGGTTCATGGTCAGGGCTGATCTTTCAGCGGCAGCCGGCGCAACTCATTGAGTTCCTTTTCCGTCTCCACCAGCCGGCGGCGCACCTTGCCAAGTTCCCGTTGACGTCCAAGCATCATGGCCAAAGCGGCAATAACGCCGAAAGCAGCCCCAAGAATCAACACCAGGACCACCAGCATTGACAGAGGCATGGAAACAGTACCGAAGTAATAGTCCAGTTCCACCGGACCGGCATTCAGCAAAGCAAAGCTGAGCCCGAACAGGACCACTAACAAGAGCAGAAAGAGTCCGACAACTCGGCGCATGCGCGTTCTCCTTGGCGTAGGGCCACGTGGGCCGGCAACCGATGAGCCGTTCAGGCAACCATACGTCCGACGGGCTTATTGGTCTACCGTCGCACTGACAAAAGAAAAGCGGCGGGTTCTTATCAACGCGCCGCTCGGTTCGTCATTGCGTGGGGCTAGGCTTCTCCGTTAACCCGCTGCCGCAGTTGCTTGCCCGGTTTGAAATGGGGCACATACTTCCCGGGCAGGGCCACTGGGTCCCCGGTCTTCGGGTTCCGTCCGATGCGGGGCGGGCGATGGTGGAGGGAGAAACTACCAAAGCCCCGAATTTCGATGCGTTCTCCGGAGGCCAGAGCCTCGCTCATGTGCTCCAACAGCGTCTTGACCGACAACTCCACATCTTTATAAGCCAGATGCTGTTGCTTAGAGGCAATGAGTTCGATCAGCTCGGATTTCGTCATCAGTGAAGGTTCCGATAGATTCACACAATCCTGGCCCTGATTGCAGGGGGAGATCGGTCTATTCCGGGGTAGTCAGAGGGCGACGGGAAACCTAGCCGATTTCCCGCCTTGCCCGCGCAGGCTCAGTCGTTCTTGCTGTCCATCTGTTCCTTGAGCAAATCACCCAGCGTGGTGGTGCCGGCGTTGCTCGGACGGCTGTACTCCTGAACCGCCTTCGCTTCTTCCTGGAAGTCCTTGGCCTTGATCGACAGACTGATCGCCCGATTCTTGCGATCCACGCCCACGAACTTCGCCTCAACCTGGTCGCCTTCCTTCAGGTGGCTGCGCACATCGTCAACCCGCTCACGGGCCACATCAGCGGCGCGCAGATGCCCTTCGATGCCGTCGCCCAGGTCGATGATGGCCACCTTCGGATCCACTTCCTTCACGGTGCCCGTGACCACGGATCCCTTCGGATGCTCGGCCATCCAGCTGGAGAACGGATCCTGCTCCATCTGCTTGATGCCCAGGGAAATGCGCTCGCGCTCTGCGTCAACGGAAAGCACCACGGCTTCGACTTCGTCGCCTTTCTTGTACTCGCGCACGGCCTCTTCACCGGCTTCATCCCAGGACAGATCCGACAGGTGGACCAGACCATCGATGCCACCGTCCAGACCAACGAAGATACCGAAATCGGTGATGGACTTGATCGCGCCGGAAACACGGTCACCCTTGTTATGGGTGGCCGCGAACAGCTCCCAAGGGTTGGCCTGGCACTGCTTGATACCCAGCGAGATGCGGCGACGCTCTTCGTCGATATCCAGCACCATCACTTCGATCTCGTCGCCCACGGCCACAACCTTGGCCGGGTTGACGTTCTTGTTGGTCCAGTCCATCTCGGAGACGTGCACCAGACCTTCCACGCCTTCTTCGATTTCCACGAAGCAGCCGTAGTCGGTGATATTGGTGACGCGGCCCAGCACGCGGGTGTTCTCCGGATAACGGCCGGCGATGTTCTCCCACGGATCCTCACCCAGCTGCTTGAGGCCCAGGGAGACACGGTTGCGCTCGCGGTCGAATTTGAGCACCTTGACCTCGATTTCCTGGCCAACCTCGACCACTTCCGAGGGGTGCTTGACACGGCGCCAGGCCATGTCAGTGATGTGCAGCAGGCCGTCGATACCACCCAGATCCACGAAGGCGCCGTAGTCGGTGAGGTTCTTGACGATGCCCTTGAGCACCTGACCTTCCTGCAGACGCTCCAGCAGGGCTTCGCGCTCGGCGCTGTACTCTTCCTCGACCACCGCACGCCGAGAGACCACGACGTTATTACGGCGCTCGTCCAGCTTGATGACCTTGAACTCCAGCTCGCGACCTTCCAGATAGGTGGTGTCGCGCACAGGACGGATATCCACCAGAGAACCGGGCAGGAACGCGCGGATATGCTTGAGGTCGACGGTAAAGCCGCCCTTGACCTTGCCGCTGATCATGCCGCTGACAGTGTCGCCGGACTCGTATGCCTTCTCCAGGTGACGCCAGGCATGGGCGCGCTTGGCCTTCTCCCGTGAGAGACGGGTTTCACCGAAACCGTCTTCCACGGCATCGAGAGCCACTTCAACGTCATCACCGACAGTGATTTCCAGTTCACCGGAATCGCCGTAGAACTCGCTGGCGGGGATGACCGCCTCGGATTTCAGACCGGCGTTGACCACCACGTGGTCACCCTGGATTGCCACGACCTTACCGGTAACAATGGCACCAGGACGCATATCGGTCTTGGCAAGGCTCTCTTCAAACAGTTCAGCAAAGCTTTCGCTCATTGGTCAGTCGTTCCTGGACGGCAACGGGATGTCGCTGTCTCTGGTTGGTGGTTGAACAAAAACCCGCCATGCCACCATGACATGCGGGACCCTACTACATGCAACTCATAATAATAGCCGATCTTGGAGCAGAGACATCACGCGCTGCACCACTGCGTCAATGGACAAGCCCGTGGTATCGATCCGCTCCGCATCCGGCGCCGGCACCAAGGGGGCAACGGATCGCGTCCGGTCGCGCTCGTCACGCTCCGCTATCTCCCTTAAAAGATCGGGAAGGTTACCATCCACCCCCTGTTCCTTCAACTGCTTATGGCGCCGCCGCGCGCGTTCTTCCGGACTCGCGGTGAGGAATATCTTGACCTCGGCATCCGGGAAAACCACGGTGCCCATATCCCGCCCGTCGGCCACGAGTCCGGGAGGCTGACGGAAATCACGCTGACGCTGCAGCAGGGCATCCCGGACCGCGGACACAGCAGCAACCTGGGATGCCAGATTCCCGGTCTGCTCCTGGCGCAATTCGTCAGTGACATCCTCGCCGTCCACCATCACCCGGGTATCACCGTCGGCCGACGGCAGGAAGGTCACGTCCAGATTGGTTGCAAGGCGCTCCAGTTCCGCCCCGGACTTCGCGTCCAGCCCACGGCGGGAAGCCGCCACCGCCAGGGCCCGGTAGATGGCCCCGCTATCGAGCAGATGCCAGCCCATGGCCTGCTGAACCGCACGGCAGATCGTACCCTTGCCGGAACCGCCAGGACCATCTACCGCCAGAACCGGGACATGCGCACTCACGCCGACACCTCCGACCGGGCAAGTTTGAGGCCGGCGCGTACGGCCAGCCGGTCGAAGCCCGGGAATGAGGTGGCCACGTTGGCGCAGTCATCAATCACGATCTCACTCTTGGCACGTAGTCCGGCCATGGCGAAGGACATGGCGATACGGTGATCGTGATGGCTTTCCACACGGCCACCGCCGATGGCGCCGCCACGGATGGCCATCCCGTCCGACGTGGGCTCCGCATCCACCCCCAGTGTTTGCAGGCCCTCTGCCATCACCGAGATGCGGTCGCTCTCCTTGACCCGGAGTTCCTCCGCCCCCGTGAGTACCGTGGTGCCCTCGGCGCAGGCCGCAGCAATAAAGATGGCCGGGAATTCATCAATGGCCAGCGGCACCAGCCGTTCCGGGATACGTATACCCCGCAGTTGACTGCCATGCACGCGGATGTCAGCCACGGGTTCCCCACCGACTTCACGGCGATTGCGCAGTTCGATGTCTGCTCCCATCAGCGACAGGATATCGAGGATCCCTGTACGGGTGGGGTTAACGCCCACATGCTCGAGCACCACTTCCGAGCCGGGCGCGATACAGGCACCGACAATAAAAAACGCAGCGGAAGAAATATCTGATGGCACATCGATATCGCATGCCGTTAGTGTGCCGCCACCGCTGACACCCACCCAACCCTTCTCCCGAAGCACCGGGTAACCGAAGCCCTCCAGCATGCGCTCCGTATGATCACGCGTGGGCGCCGGCTCGCGCACCCAGGTCTCGCCGTCGGCATATAACCCGGCGAGCAACAGGCAGGACTTCACCTGGGCACTCGCCATCGGCATGTCGTAGCGGATGCCATGCAGCGCCTGGCCGCCGCTGATCAGTAACGGTGGCGTGCCGTCAGACTCCGTCTGGACCCGGGCACCCATCTGGACCAGAGGATCCGTAACCCGGCGCATGGGGCGCCGCGACAGCGAGACATCACCGGTGAGCACCGTGTCGAACGATTGCCCGGCCAACAGGCCGGTGAGCAGCCGCATGGACGTGCCGGAATTGCCCATATCCAGGGCGTGCCGGGGCGGTTTGAGTCCGTGGAGCCCCACCCCCTGAATGGTCACGGCACCGGCACTCGGCCCCTGGGCCTCCACGCCCATGGCACGAAACGCATTCAGCGTGGCCAGGGCATCCGCCCCCTCAAGAAACCCCGTGACACGCGTGACCCCCTCGGCCAATGCGCCGAGCATGACAGATCGGTGGGAAATGGACTTGTCGCCGGGAACACGAAAGCGGCCGTGGAGGCTGCCGCCGGGCTGAACCTGAAACCGAATCTTGCTTGCTTCACCACTACTCAATGCAGCACGTCCTTCTGGATGATCAACCTTCCAGCAGGGCCAGGAACCGTTCCCGGGCCTGCTGCGCATTGTGGAAAACGGCGCGCAGCTGCTCACCGTCCCGCTCCCGCACTGCCTCGGTCAGCGCCTGCAGGTCCGCGGTATAACGCTCCAGAACATCCGTCAGCGCTTCATGGTTCGCCAGGCAGATGTCGCGCCACATGGCCGGCTCACTGGATGCGATGCGGGTGAAATCGCGGAAACCGCCGGCCGCATACTGGAAGATCTCGTCCCGATCAGACCACCGCGACAAACTGTCCACCAGGCCATAGGCCAGCACATGGGGCAGATGCGACGTGGCCGCCAGCACTTCGTCGTGATGCCGGGCACTCATGGAGCTGATACTGGCCCCGGTGACCCGCCAGGCCGCCCGTACCCGCTCCACCGCGGCCTCACGGGTTTCTTCCAGAGGTGTCAGGATCACCCGGCGACCGCGATAGAGATCCGGAAACGAGGCCTCCACCCCACTTTTTTCAGTACCCGCAATGGGATGTCCCGGCACGAAATCGCACAGACGATCACCCAGCGCCGCACGCGCATCATCAATCACGGAACCCTTGGCGCTACCGACATCCGTCACCACAGCGTCCGCGGCCAGCGCCGGTGAAATCTGCTGGAACACATCGCGCATGGCACCCAGCGGAACGGCGACCACCACCA
>SLCE01000034.1 GCA_007125985.1 Ectothiorhodospiraceae bacterium
CGTCTCTACCACCGCCATCTTCCGCGGCATCTTCTGGTTCCTCATCATGGACCTCGCCGTGCTGATCTTCCTGCTCCTGGTCCCGGAGTTCATCCTCTTCCTGCCGCGCGTGATGGGATGACCGATGGCGGCTATAAGCAGGATCAGTCAGACAGGAGCACTTGAAAAAAAAACTGGATCCAATGGAGGAGTACGCAGTATGAGCACGCTTGCGGAGCAGGCCCGGACACTGGAGGGGGTTGGCGCGTGGGTACGCCACCTGGCGGATCAGCGGGCCGACCATGACGCCCTGGTCTTTGAGGGCGTTCGCTACAGTTACCGGGATTTCAACCAGCGCATCAACCGTGCGGCCAACGGGCTGGCCGGACTCGGGGTCGGCAAGGGTGACCGGGTGGCCATGCTACTGCTCAACAGCAACGCCTTTCTCGAGGTTCTGTTCGCCTGCGCCAAGCTTGGCGCGATTGCCGTGCCGGTGAACTTCCGGCTGAGCCCTGCCGAGGTCGGATTCATTCTCGAGAACTCCGAGGCGGCAACCCTGGTGTATCACCCGGTTTTCGCCGCCCTGGCCAGGCCGGGTCGGGGCAACGGCTTCCTGAACAATGTGATTGCGGTGGCCCAGCGGGATCACGCGGCCGCCGCAGGCGATGCGGACTACGAAGCCCTGCTGGCAGGGGCCAGCGACGCGGAGCCGGAGGCTCAGGTATTGCCGGACGACCCGCTGATGATGATGTACACATCGGGTACCACCGGCCGCCCAAAAGGCGCCCTGCTCAGCCACGGCAACGCCACCTGGAACTGCATCCATGCCCACATCAGTGATATGGGGGTGCTGCGCAGCGACATTGTGTTGAACGTCGCCCCGCTGTTCCATATCGGCGGGCTGGCTGTCAACACGCTGACCGCACTGCACATCGGCGCCACGGTCATCCTGCAGGCGCAGTTCGATCCGGTCCAGGTACTGAAGGCTCTGGAGTCGGAGCGGGTTAACAAGCTGTTCCTGGTGCCGGCCATGTGGCACGCGCTGACCCTGGTACCGGACTTCGATGATTACGATCTCTCCGCGCTGCGGGCGCTGACATCAGGCGGAGCACCGTGTCCCATCCCGGTCATCGAGTTCTTTCAGAGCCGCGGCTTCAAATTCTACGAAGGCTTCGGCATGACGGAGACCTGCGCCGGCGTCTGCATCCTTGGCGACGCGGATGCGGTGCGCAAGAACGGATCCGTGGGCAAGCCGCTGATGTACGAGCAGATGCGCATCGTGGACGAGACGGGTAACGACGTGCCGCAGGGGGAAACCGGAGAATTGGTCCTGCGTGGCCCGAATATCTTCCTGGAGTACTGGAACCGCCCGGACGCCACTGAAGAAGCCTTTCGCGACGGCTGGTTCCACACCGGGGATCTGGCCCGCCAGGACGAGGAAGGCTTCTACTACATCGTGGACCGGAAGAAGGACATGCTGATCTCCGGCGGGGAGAACGTTTACCCCACGGAGGTGGAACAGGTGCTGTACCGGCACCCGAAAGTCCAGGAAGTGGCGGTGATCGGCACGCCCGATGAACGCTGGGGCGAAGTCCCCATGGCTCTGGTGGTTCCGAAAGACGGCAATGCACCCACGCTGGAGGAACTGGAAGCCTTCTGCCAGGACAAGCTGGCCCGCTTCAAGACGCCGAAACATCTGGTGGTACTCGACGAACTGCCGCGCACGGCGACGGGGAAGGTGCTGAAACGGGAACTGCGCAAGGAGTACGCCGAGGGAAAGGCTTAAGGCAACACTGAAGAAACGCCATAAACCTCTGAAAAAAAACTTAACCAAGCATTTGCTCGTTTCTCCGGTTTGGATTAAATTTTGGTAGCGAAGGGCTTGGGGTCGGCGACATCCGGAGGATGTACGCCCCCATGCGTTCGAGGCCCACGGAACGCGGATTGACCCCGGTCATGCGGACGAACCGTATGGCCGGGGTGACATGCCCGGCAACCGGTCCTGAACCGGCTGCCGGATAACGGGGCGCCAGCCGCGGCGGAGCGCCTCATGGCAGCATCGGACGGCATGCAGACAACCACACCACAGCATGCCTGCCGTCCTTTTTCCGACTCCTGGAGGAGACCTCATGAAGCGCTTCAGACCCCTTATCGCCCTCGCGGCGAGCGTTGCTCTGCTCGGTACCGTCACTTTCAGCACCGCCTCCGAAGCCCGTCAGCTTCGATTCGCGGTGGGATTCCCATCGGGCGCGCCGGTGGCCGCCGCGCAACTCTATGCGGAAGCCGTATCCGAGTTTACGGATGGTGAATTCTCCGTTCGGGTTCATCCACTGGATCTGTTGGGCCTGGGCGAGATGTCAGGCGGCGTCGGACAGGGCATCGCCGATGTCGGCTACGTGCTCACCCTTTACTGGCCCTCTGAATTTCCGCACGTCAACATGGCGGCTGATATAAACATGCTGCTGGCAATGAACGAGGACACTGACGGCAAGGAAGGCATGGCCTATGCGGGCGCCATGGCAGAGTTGATTTTCCATCACTGCCCCGAATGCAATGCAGAATTCGCGGCGCAGCGCCAGGTGTACACCGGGGGTGCCGCCAGCACAGGCTACACACTGCTGTGCAATAAGCCCGTGGCCACTCTGGAGCAACTGGACGGAGCGCGGCTGCGCTCCGGTGGCGCATCCTGGGCACGCTGGAGCCGCGCCATGAACGCGAGCCCCGTCTCCCTGCCGGGCAATGAGATTTTCGAGGCGATGCGGCAAGGGGTGGTGGACTGCGCCATGTTGTCCCTGCCCGAACTCAGCGGCCTGAACATCATGGATGTGGCCACCGACATCACGGTTGCGGTTCCGGGCGGTGTCTTCGCAGGGGCCGGCACAACTAACGTCAACACCGGCGTCTGGCAGGGCATGTCTCCCGAGCAGCGGACGGCCATGCTGCGTGCCGGTGCCGTGATGGGCGCCCAGGTCAGTTATCTGTACAGGGAGTTCGCAGTCCGCGACACCGAACGCGCCAAGGAGCGCGGAGTCCGCTTCCACGATGCGGATCCTGATCTGATCGAGGCGTCCCACGAATTCATCCGGGACGACGTGGAGCGCGTGGCCGAAACCTACCGGCAGCAGCATGGCGTCGAACGCGCAGAGGAACTGATCGAAATCATGGGCGGATTGATCGATAAGTGGCTGGTACTGGTGGAGGACGTGGAGAGCGGTGAAGAACTCGCCGAACTCTACTGGAACGAAGTTTACTCGAAGGTGGACGTCAACCAGCACGGCATGTAAGCCGCTGCCACCCTGGGCCGGCGCAAGGATGCGCCGGCTCACTTATCCTGTAATCCCGCCGCTCGAACGATACACTGGCAAAGTCCTAAGTCGCCGCAGCGGCCCATAAGCAGCGCCGAAAGATCCGGCTGCCGGCTGCACGCCAACCCGGTGACATCATCACCCAACCAGGAGGTTTTATCGTGACGTATGACGACGTGGTGCTGGGCCGTCGCAGTATTCGCGGCTTTCTGCCCAAGCCCGTACCCCGAAACGTGATCGAAGAGATCATCACCCTGGCCACCCGTGCCCCCTCATCCATGAACACGCAGCCCTGGCACCTGCACGTGCTCACCGGCGAATCGCTTGATCGCATCCGGGCCGAGAACACCGAAAGGAACCTGGCCGGGGTACCGCCGTCCCGTGAAAGCCGGGGCACCGGCCCCTACGAGGGTGAACACCGCCAGCGGCAGATCGACATTGCCGTGCAGTTGTTCCAGGCCATGGGAATCGAGCGACACGACACGGAAAAGCGGCAGGACTGGGTGCTGCGGGGATTCCGGCAGTTCGATGCCCCGGTGTCCATCGTCGTGACCTACGACCAGGCTCTGCAGGATGGCGACATCGCCCAGTTCGATTGCGGGGCATTGGTAAACGGCCTGGTGAATGCCGCCTGGTCCCGCGGCCTGGGCTGCGTGGTGAACAGCCAGGGCATCATGCACTCACCGGTGGTGCGCGCGCATGCGGGCATTCCCGACGATCAGGTCATTATGATCTGCGTGGCCATCGGCTACCCGGACGAGCGTTTCCCCGCCAACGCGGTGGTTTCCCGCCGTCGCGCGGTCGATGAGGTGGCCCGCTTCGTCGGCTTTGACGAAGCGGATGCGGACCAGCCGAAAACCGCGTCACAGGGTAGGTAACAACTACTACCGGCTGCCCTCGTTCCGAGACGACGCCAGGGCAGCCGGTCACGTGGCCCAACGGCCTCAGGCAGCGCCCATGGCCGGAAAATCCGTATAACCCTCAGCCCCACGGGTGTAGAACGTGGCGCGGTTGTAAGGAGTGAGCTCCGCGCCGATCCGCAGGCGCTCGGGCAAATCCGGGTTGGACGTGAACAACCGCCCGAAGGCGATGGCATCGGCATGCCCCTCGGCCACCATGGCCTCCGCGGTGTCACCCCGGAAATTCCCGGCGGCAATCAACACGCCATCCCACAGGGGCCGGAACAGTTTCGCCGCCGACGGGACGTTCTGGTGATCCACTTCCCGCTGCCCGGCCCCACTCGCCCGGGGTTCGATCAGGTGCAGGTAGGCCAGCCCGAGCGGGTTGAGTTCGCGTACCAGATGGGAGTACAGCGGCATCGGATCGTCTTCGCCGCTGCCATTGGCAACTCCGTAGGGGGAAAGACGAATAGCGGTGCGCTTCGCACCGATGGCGTCCACGATGCCGCGCGCGATCTCCAGCACGATGCGGCAACGGTTTTCAATGGATCCGCCATAGGCATCAGTTCGCTGATTGGTTTTCGACTGCAGGAACTGCTCCAGCAGGTAGCCATTGGCGGCATGGATCTCCACACCGTCGAAGCCGGCCTCCATGGCGTTCCGCGCCGCCTGAACGTAGGCGGCGACCAATTCCGGGATCTCCTCTTTGGTCAGTGCCCGCGGGGTCTCGGCTTGCTCCGGCTTGCCATGCGCCGTGCCCACCTTGCCGTCCAGCGGCACCGCCGACGGCGCCTTCGGCGGCTGGCCATCCGGCTGGAGCGAGGAGTGGGAGACGCGACCCACATGCCACAATTGCAGGAACACATGGCCGCCCTTGGCATGGATGGCCTGGGTCACCAGCTTCCAGCCGGCCACCTGTTCGTCGGTATGGATGCCCGGGGTGGTCGCCGCAGCGCTGCCACCGGCCACAACCTGCGATGCCTCCGCAATGATCAGGCCGCCTTCCGACGCCCGCTGACCATAATGTTCGGCGTTCATCGTATTCGCTGAGTTGCCGGGAACGGTGGCGCGCATGCGCGTCAGCGGCGCCATCACCACACGATGCTTCAGTGTCAGTTCGCCAACCTTCAATGGCTCGAACAGCTTTTCCACTACCATGTCAGTTACCTGTCTTTGAGTGATTGACCCCGGAGAAGCACAGCAACCAAGTCGCGACAACTCGTCTCGAGGACATATATACGCGTTGATCTGCACACGTACAGTTTACGCGTGACGCAACCAATACTGCAGGACAACCGGGTTACTCGCCAAGCTATCGGTAAGCGGCACTGCCGCTGGATGCGGTGCGCATGGCCATGGCGTCCAGCGCGGCGAGGTAATTCCCGAACGCCTGGCGGGCGGCCGCCACAGCCTGCTGGACTGCCGCGTGATCCATGCAGGCGACCGCCGCCTGTGATGAGAATTGCTGCCAGTGGAGCGGCGTATCCGGCGCCTGCAGAAAGCTCATGGGGGCGTCCGGCCCCAACGCCCTGCGAACGCAGCGTGCCAGCACCTCGGCGCCAAGGCGTGAGCCCTCCAGCACATAGCGCAGCCCGATCAAGGCGGGAACAGTATCGGCCAACGGGCCACCGGCTTCTGTGCCGGTATCCGGCGCACGCACACCCAGTGCCTGCAGGTCCTTCTCCAGCCGCCACAGTCGCGCGGGAGCCAGGACCGCCTCCGTTCCAAGGCAAACTGCACTCCGGCGGACCGCCCGCTCCAAGGCCCCATGCGGCAGGTGCATGGCAGCGAGTGAGCGGGCATAACCTGTCCATGTCAGATCCGAGCGCACCAGGCGATTCAGCTCCGGGTGGTGATCCAGTGCATGGTGCTCCCCGCGCGTGGCGGCTCGCAATTCAGTCAGTACCACTGGCCGTCTGGTTGTCATGCCTAATGCCCCAGGGAGGCGGCCAGCGACCGCAGCTTCAGCAGCGTGAACTGGGCGCTCTCCGGCCAGGCCGCATCCAGGCGGCAGATCAGCTGGGACATGGCCTCCAGGCCCCCGGCAGAGGCACCGATGCCGACAACGGGAACCGGGTGTTGCGATGAGGCATGTTGATCGGTCATTCCTGTCCGTCCGCGCGAAAGGCCGTAGCGGTCATCCTACACGCCGGCGCGGGACGTTGGCCATGTGACGGCGGACC